>CAZFLF010000691.1:0-4486 GCA_964519825.1 uncultured Pirellulaceae bacterium
TGGCTCGTTGCCACAGGAAGCGGTGGATACGGTAACGCGGTTGGCAGACGGCAGTCCTTTCATGGCCTCCGCCGTGTTGCGTGGGCTGGTTGAGACGCGGGCGCTCATACCAGAATCCGATGGTTGGCGGGTCGAGCCGCTGGCCCTCGCCGACCTGCAGTCCTCGCGACAAGCAGCTTCTTTCCTCGCTCGGCGTATCGAACTGCTCCCCGAAAAAACAATCGGGCTGCTTTCGGTGGGAGCCGTCGTGGGCAAAGAGTTTGGTTTGGATATTGCAGCGACCCTGACGGATCTGACCGTGTCCGAGGCCTTTGCAGCCTTGGCCCAGGCCAGAGAACGTCGTTTGATCTGGTCGCGCCCGGATGGCGGCCACTTCGTTTTTGTCCACGATCAAATCCGTGCGTCGTTCCTGGATCGACTCTCCGCCAGCCAACAAAGGCATCTGAATCTTCAAGCTGCCCACTACCTGCAGGCCAATTCACCCGATCGATACTCGGACATTGCCTACCATTTCGATGCAGCCGGAGAAAGTCAAAACGCGCTGAATTATGCCCTCCGAGCGGCCGAGCAAGCGAAGGATCAGTTCTCGTTGGAAATTGCCGAACGGCAGTACCGCATTGCCCAGCGGGGTGCGAACCATGTGGACGCTTCCATTCAGTTTCGCATCGCCAAGGGTCTGGGCGACACGTTGATGTTGCGCGGAAACTACACGGCGGCCGCGCAACTTTTTGAACAGGCCGCTGCGCTCGCCGAAGGTTATCTCGACAGAGCACAGATTCAGGGCAAACTCGCGGAGTTGTCCTTCAAACGCGGCGACATGGAAAGCGCAACCACCGGATTCGAAACAGCATTACGGATGCTCGGACGTTACATACCGCAAACGACTCCGTTGTTCGTGCTCCTACTGCTGCGAGAAACAGCGATTCAGTTGCTCCATACGTTGTTTCCCAGCTTGTTCGTTCACCGTTTGAAACGTGCGCCGACAGAAGCTGAAAAGATGTCCATGCAATTGTTCAGTCTGCTAACGCATGGCTGCTGGTATTCCAGGAGTAAGATTCAATGCCTGTTGGCTCACTTGCGGGGTTTGAATCTCGCTGAGAAATTCCCCCCCACGCTCGAGCTGGCGCATGCCTACTCCGAGCACGCGCCAGTCATGTGCCTGGTACCGCTTTTTCCCCGTGCCATCCAGTACGCCCAACGGTCGCTCGAGCTGCGCAAGTCCTTTAATGATGTATGGGGACAAGGGCAATCATTGAATTTCTACAGTTGCGTGCTTTACGCAGCGTCGCGATACCGCGAGTGCGTGGAAAAGGGGCGCGAGGCAATCCGTTTGCTGGAACGAACCGGCGACTACTGGCAGGTGCACATCGCCCGTTATCAGGTCGCCGCGGCGCTGTATCACCTAGGCGAGCACCGCGCAGCGATTGAAGAATCTCGGATCAATCATCGCTCCGGGCTGGAACTGGGGGACGAGCAAGCATCGGGAATCATCCTGGATGTCTGGGCTCGAGCCAGCAAAGGGGAGTTGGCTGAGGAAATCATCGCCACGGAACTTGCACGCAAACGCCAGGACGAGCAGGGTCGAACTCAAGTATTGTTGGCAGAGGGAATTCGACATCTGTACGCCAACCGGCTCGAAGATGCCGTAGAGACGTTACAAGCCGCCGTCCATGTTGGGGCCAAAGCGGGGATTCGCAACGCGTACACTTTGCCCAGTTTGGCTTGGCTGGCCACTGCCTGCCGACGGCAGGTGGAAGAAGCTTCAAAATATTCGCCAGACCGCACAGCCAAGTTGTTGCGGCGGGCATGGAAAATCGCTTGCCAAGCGGTACGTTCGGGGAAAATCTGCCGAAATGATTTCCCGCGCGCGCTACGGGAAGCGGCCCTCATCGCAGCGATCCGTGGACGTTGGCCTGCTTCCCGCCGCCTGTTCGATCAGAGCCTATCTGTCGCCGAACAACAGGAGGCAACTTACGAGTACGTGGAAACCTTGTGGTACCGGGGTCGCGTGGGACGCGACGCGGGGTGGCCGGATTGCGAAAGCGATATTGCCAAAGCGGAGCAGTTGCTGACCTCCCTCGCGGCCGATATCGAGCAGGGTCAGGCGTCGACTACGAAAGGTGCCCAACTGGACACACTTTCCCTTGCCGATCGGTTCGATACCGTGCTTGAGACCGGACGTCAAATCGCTTCGGCGTTGTCGTCCACAAAGATCTACGAGGAAGCACATGCGGCCGCCCTCAGGTTGCTGCGCGGCGAACACTGCCTGCTCCTGGAGGTCAGCCGGACCGGCGACGCCGTACTACCGCGCGTGGTGATCGGTTCCGAGAACGCGCCCTATAACCAGCAGATGCTCCAACGCGCCATCCAATCCGAGCGCGCCGTGGCATTCGTCGAAGAACTCGCTGAAGATCCCACGAATAACAACTCCAGTGGCCAAAGGTCGGCAATCTGTGTTCCGATTCACGTGCGAGGACGGATCGCAGCGTGCATGTACGTGACGCACGAACAAGTCCGCGGACTCTTCGGAGCGGACGAGGAGCGGCTCGCCGATTTTGTGGCCACGATCGCCGGCGCGGCGTTGGAGAATGCGGAAGGCTTCCAAGAACTCGAAAGCCTCAACGCAACCCTGGAACAACGCGTTGCGGAGCGAACTGCCGCCGCGGAGTCGCGTGCCGGCGAGTTAGCGCGATCGAATTGCGAACTAGAACGCATCGCCAAGGAACTTCGCTTGACGGAAGAACAATTGCGCGAGGCGAAGGACGCCGCGGAGGCGGCCAATCTGGCCAAGAGCCGGTTCCTCGCCACCATGAGTCACGAGATCCGCACCCCTATGAATGGCGTTCTGGGGATGACCGAAGTTGCCCTGCGAACCTCCCTCTCGCCGCAACAGCGGAATTGTCTGAATGTTGTGCGTCAATCGGGTGACGCGCTGCTCAATCTGCTGAACGACGTTCTCGATCTTTCCAAGATCGAAGCGGGGAAGATGGAACTCGAGCACATCGCGTTCGAGCCGCAAGGCGTCATTAGTGCAGCGGCGCGTTTGATGGGGGTCTTCGCAGCCCAAAAAGGGATCGAACTAATCTGCCGAATTGCCCCTGATGTTCCCCGGCAGCTCATGGGCGATCCGTGTCGGCTCCGGCAAATTATTGTGAACCTGCTGGGCAACGCCATCAAGTTTACCGACCAGGGCGAAGTGTTCATCGACGTCCGCGTCCAGCACGACGACATCATCGCTGAGCTGCTTCACGTCCTGGTTCATGACACGGGCCCCGGAATTCCAGCCGACAAGCAAGCAATCATCTTCGAATCGTTTCGCCAGAGCGATAGCTCAACGACCCGCCGCTATGGTGGCACTGGGCTCGGTTTGTCAATCTCGACTCACCTGGTGGCACTCATGCATGGCCGGATGTGGGTCGAAAGTGAAGTTGGTCGCGGGAGTACGTTCCAATTCACGATTCCTCTCCAGCGGCTGCCAGACCAAAACATCCTGCAACCCACCAACGATCTGAGCGGCCATCGCGTTCTGGTCTTGTGCCAACGCGAAACCGCGCGGTTCGTCTA
This sequence comes from uncultured Pirellulaceae bacterium, assembly GCA_964519825.1. Classification (GTDB taxonomy): domain Bacteria; phylum Planctomycetota; class Planctomycetia; order Pirellulales; family Pirellulaceae; genus CAZFLF01. The sequence goes on from CAZFLF010000691.1 coordinate 3,565, forward strand.
CCGTGAAATACTTGAAAACGCCGGCGCGCAGGTGACACTGCTGGAGTACTGCGACGAGGTATGGGATCAAATCGACGACCTTTGCGCGTCGGAATTCCAGCGCTGGATCATGCTGATCGATGTCGAATTGCAACATCCCGTCGGCCACAACCTGCTGCGGGGACCGGACTGGCCGCGACTTTCTTCTCTGCCGCTCCTGATCTTAATGCCCGCGAACGGATCGCAAGTCTTACCATCCGACTTCCAATTCGACGCGGAGCGTTGTTTGTCCAAGCCCGTCACCGGCAACGACCTTATCGAAGCGATATTGAAAAACACGAGCACCCGGTCGAATGAAGTGAACGCCGAAAAGTTGACGGTGCAGCAGCCAGGTTCCCGGTCGCTACACGTGCTGCTGGCCGAAGATGGACCTGTTAATCAAGAAGTAGCTGCCGCCCTCTTTGAGCTGCTCGGGCACACTTGCGAAGTCGCCGAGACCGGCCAGGAAGCAATCGACGCGTTCGAGCGGACGTCCTTCGACGTGATCTTCATGGATCTCGATATGCCCGACGTCGACGGATTCGAAGCGACGAAACGAATCCGCGAAAAGGAAGTCGCCCGTGGTACTCACACTCCAATCGTGGCGATGACGGCGCACGCTCTCAAGGGCTTTCGCGAGCAGTGTCTCGAGGCTGGCATGGATGACTATTTATCCAAGCCCATAAGACCCGAGGTCCTGAGTCGTGTATTTCAAACGGTCATCGCATCCATCGAGAAGAATTCCTCAGCGGCTCTATGCAATTGAGTTGGACTGTCAACCTGGAGTCACTGGTTGCGTTCCCCCAACCCACGGTCACAACGCTGTTTGGCTAAGAAAAGAAATGGCGGGCGGCGGATCTGTTAAGCGACCTCTTTTTGGTTGGGTTGTGCGGCTTGGATGAAT
>CAZFLF010000692.1:0-4482 GCA_964519825.1 uncultured Pirellulaceae bacterium
CGTGGGTGGCGGGTTGTATTTTCTGCATGCGAGATTCGACGACGCGGTGCGCACGCACGTCGAGGCGAAGTTCCGGACCGCGTATCCCAAACACCGCGTCGCCTTGCGCGCCGCGCGACGGTTGGAAGGGCAAGGAATCGAATTGCGCGGCTTGTCGATCGCAGAAGTGGGCGAGAACGGAGTGGCATTGCCGCTCGTCACCGTCGATGAACTTCTCGTCCAATGCAACGCCTCGGTTGAAGATCTCTTGGCCGGCCAACTCAACGCGAAGCAAGTTGTGCTGCGGCGGCTGAAATTGCATGCCGCGCGCGACTCCCACGGACAGTGGAACGTGGCCCGACTCTTGCCGCTGCCATGTTTCAGTTCCCAGCAGCTGCCGATCACCATCGAGAATTCAACACTGGAAGTCTTACTGGAGGGAGCCAACGGCGTCGTTCCGGTTACGGCGGATCTCCAGCGTCTCACGCTGACGCCGGTGGAAAATCCGGACGGGACGTCGGCGGCCCGCGTCTGGCAATTCGACGGAACGCTGGCCGGGACGCAATTGCAGCAGCTCGCCGTCAAGGGTGACTACGATCTCGTCACCAACGTGTGGCACGCCGACGGAGACGCACGCGGATTCAAGCTATCTTCCGAGTTGGCGGAACTTGCACCAGCCGAGTATCGCGAACAGGCTTCGTGGCTGCGATCTTTGCAGGCGTCGGCGAATGCACGATTCCAAGTCACAAATGCCGACGCCAAGGATTGGCCCGTGCGCTTACAGATCGAAGGGGACATTGCCGGTCGCATTGAAGACGAACGATTGCCGTTTCCCCTTACCGATCTCAAGGCTAACTTCCGCGGCAACAACCAATCGTTGGAAATCCGCGAAGCGTCGGCGCGAGTCGGACAGGCAGCTCTCAATCTATCCTGCAACATTGCGGGCTTCCGCGAAGATGCTCCCTGCTCGCTTAAACTTACCGCTAAGAGACTGCAGGTCGATCGACAACTGGTTGGCACACTCCCCGCAGAGTGGGGCGAGTTATGGGGTATGCTCGCCCCAGAAGGGATCATCGACGCCGAAGTCTCCCTGGTTTTCGACGGCCAGCAAGTCACACAGAACGCGGTCGTCGATTGCCGCGATGTCTCGTTCGCTCATTACAAATATCCTTATCGTCTTACCAATGGTCAGGGGCGCGTCGAGTGGAAGGATGACCAACTGAAATTCGACGATTTTCGAGCGTATGCCAATGGCCGAGAAGTGATCATTCGAGGCGAAATACGGAAGCCGGGTCCGGAATTCGACGGATTCGTCACGGTGGACACGGTGGATGACTCCAATCCCGTCCCGATCGACGAAAAGCTGATCGCCGCGATTCCCGAATCCGCGCGGAACTTCGTCAAGCAATTGAATGCAGTTGGAGCCGTCACACTGCACGCCCGCTTCGAGCGACATCAGTCCAATCCGCCGATCTTTCACCGCGAGCTGACCATCGGCGTTAAGGATTGCGCAGTCAACTACGACCTATTCCCTTATCGACTCTCGAAAATCAACGGAACGATCGGCATGACCGACGGGCAATGGAAGGTGCGCGAGATGCTGACGGGCGTCAACGACAGCGCCTGGGTCGAGTGCAACGGAACTTGGGGACCGGACGAGAGCGGAATTATGCAAGTCGCGATGGAGTTCAATGCCCAGGATGTACCGCTGGCGGATGAGTTGCGGGAGGCTTTGAAACCGGAAGTGCAAAGAGTCTGGGAGAGCATTCGACCGCGCGGTACGGTGGACCAAGTCAAAGCCAGCGTGCATTACCACGGTCAGACCAAGAAGACCACCGTCAATCTCACCGCAACGAAGAATCCCGCCCCCAACAACATCAAAGAACGGTCGATTACGATCCAGCCCGTTTGGCTCCCCTACGAGATGCACGAGGTGGAAGGGGTCGTGCAGTGTCACGATGGCGTGGTGGAACTCAAGAACATTCGTGGTCGGCATTCCGACATGCAGGCGCGACTCAGTGGCGTGGTCAATACGACCGCCGATGGCCAATGGGAAGTCAGACTGGAACCACTGAACATCGATCGCGTTCGCAGCACGCACGAGCTGAGAACCGCCTTGCCGCAACGACTCAGCAACGCGGTCACGAAATTGAATATTTCCGGACCGCTCAGCGTGGCGGGAACGATGATTCTGACTGGCCGGACCGGGGAAACCGCTCCGACTTCTACGCAGTGGAACCTGGACTTCGACCTCGAGGATGGCGGCGTCGACTGCGGTGTTCGACTGGAACATTTGCACGGCGGCCTGAAGTTGGTCGGCGGCTTAGACAATCGCGGACTCGCCAGTCGCGGCAACCTGGACATCGACTCGCTGGTCTACAAAGGTATCCAGATGACACAAGTTGCCGGTCCAATCAGTCTCGACGATGAGCGACTCGGCTTCGGTGAATGGAGCACGCCGATACCTGAAGAAGGGCCTTCGCGTCCGATTAACGCCCGCATGTTCGGCGGCAAGGTGCAAGGCAGCGGAGAAGTCAAACTGAGCGGCGACTTCCCGTTCAATGTAGAAGGCCGGCTGTTCGACGGCGACCTGGCGGCCATCTCGCGGGAAGCCACGATGAGACGCCACGACATCACCGGACGAACGTATGCCGACGTGCGGCTACAAGGGACCAGCCACGGCGCGCACACGTTTCTCGGCAATGGCAATGTTCAACTCCGGCAAGCGGATATTTACGAGTTGCCAGTGGTGGCCCGGCTGTTGAAAGTTCTGACGATTAAGCCGTTGAATGCCACCGCATTCACTTCCAGCGACGTAAAGTATCGTATCGAAGGGGACCGGATGTATTTCGAAAAGATCAGCTTCAACGGCGACGCATTCAGCCTGGATGGAACAGGGGAAATGACCCTCGATGGCTCTCTCAACTTGGCTTTTTACACGACGATCGGCCGCGACGACCTGCGCGATGTGATTCTTCGGCCATTGTTGAAAGAGGCGGGGAAACGCTTAGTGCAGATCCAAGTCACCGGCACCTTGGCAGAACCCAACATCGACAAGCGAATTGCTCCCGAACTCAACGACACGCTTCAAACATTGTTCCCTGGCCAGCAACCGACGAATCGCCCCAACATGACGCGGTTGCCCACGCCCGGCGAAGTGATCGATCGCTTGACGCCTAAGTAAGGCACCCCCGCATGAGCATTGGATCCCTTGGCGTAATCGCCAGCGTGACTACTGGACAGCTGCAACAAACGCGTGGCGCGGATTCAGATCGTGCTACTCAAGATGCCCGGACGCACAGCGCCGAGCTTGACTCCGCGCGCAAAGCAGAAGCCGCCGAGGGAATCGGAGAGATGCTCCAGGACGAAGGAACTTCGGATCGGGATGCCGACGGCCGCCGACTCTGGGAGCAGGCGGTCCGCCGACCTGATAGCGATGACATGCCGGAATCCATTCCCCTCGAGGCTCCTCAGAGCGTTGACCCCACCGGTCAGGCTGGCGGCAACCTCGATCTGACGGGGTAGCGCTGCAACCTGCCGAACGACATTGGTCGTCTCGCACGTGATCGGTATACTCCCACCGCGCTCAACGGATTCCCAGCGCCTTAGAATCACACCCGAGATTCCTTATGCGGTTCAACAGCAGCTTGCTCAACAAAATCGGCGGTTTGGTGGTCGCCGCCGTGATTCGACGATGGATGAGTTTGCTGGACTATCAACTCGCCATGTACGAGCAGTCGGCCGATCCTGTGCACCCGGAGTTTCCTGGACCGGCGATCTTTCTGCTGTGGCATGAGTACATGCCGGTTCCCTTTTATCTGCGCGGTCACTGCAATTTCGCAGTTTTGCTCAGCCAGCATCACGACGCGGAATGGCTGTCGCAGGCCGCGCGGCACCTGGGTTTTACCAGCGTGCGCGGTTCAACGAATCGCGGCGGCTTTGCAGCGTTGCGCGAGTTGCTTCGAAAGTGCCGCCACATGAACTTGGCTGTCACGCCCGACGGCCCGCGTGGACCGCGGCGGCAGCTGGCACTAGGACCCGTATACTTGTCCTCACGGCTCGGCGTTCCATTGATCGCGGCCGGGGTGGGATACGATCGTCCGTGGCGCAACCCATGGTCCTGGGATCGATTCGCCATTCCGCGCCCCTTTTCCCGAGTGCGGATGGTGATCGGCCCGGCAATTCAAATTCCCGCAAACTTGGATCGTGATGGGCTGGAAGAGGCTCGCCTTGGCGTCGAGGGTCTGCTGAATGGTCTGACTACCAAAGCCGAACATTGGGCCGAATCAGGTGCTCGGTTCGATTCGCAATTGCCTATCGTTCCCGCAGCCATCCCGTGGTGGCGAAACCGCGCAGCATGAGCGGCTCGCCGAGTGCCCCTTTACCCGATCCGACTGATCCGTCCGATCCGACCGATCGGTCCGATCTAACCACCATGGACAAGTCCCCCAACTGGCGTGCCATGATAGGCACCCAGCGGCCGGCCGAGGCGATCTTGAAACG
>CAZFLF010000693.1:0-4465 GCA_964519825.1 uncultured Pirellulaceae bacterium
AGCACATTCCACTACGGGGAGGTAACGGGGGAAGAGTTTTCGCCCGACAATTTCACCCGTCGCCGGTTTACTTACTATCAAGTGCCGTTCACCGGAATCCAGGTTTCTCCCATCTTTCGCCAAGACGGCACCAATGCTTTGGAGAGTTTTCTGACCAGCGAAAAAATTGTCACCGAAATCAAGACTACAGATGCAAGTCGTCGTTGGGATCTGGTCGTGGCGACACGCGGCAATGCTTCGGCAACCGGGCTTGTCTTCTCGCAAGGGGAAGCCCGCATCCTGTGTTCCTACTTGGATGCGCAAGACACTAGCCAGAACAATGTCTGGTTGCAGTGGTCGATACAACACAAGGAATTGGCAAAGGTAATCTGGCCCGCGGTCGCGAAGCTTGCTCGACAGGAGTTGTACGTTTTCGTGCCCGATCTCCTGATGGCGGCCCGTGGTGCATCGGATGCCGTCGCGCTGCAACAGCGACTGGACGTGTTGCTGGCGGATAAGTATTTGGAGTTGGCGAAGATCCAGCAGCAGCTGGGCCGACATGAACCAGCGGTCGAATTGTTCACCGAAGCCATTGCTCTTTCGCCGCAACTAGCCGCGGCATACACAGGCCGGGCAAGTTCCCTGACGACGATGGGGGAGAAGGATCGAGCCTCGGCCGATCTCGCCCAGGCTCAAAGAATCGACACGCGGCGTTGACCACACATCGCAGCGACTTCTTGGCACAAGCGTCGCGCTGGTATCGATGCAAGCGAGACGCTGGCACCACTTGATCAGCAACTCCGCTACAGCAGGCTTTCCAGCAGCAGCCGCATCTTGCGCATTTCGACCTGATGGTCGACGTCCGGCATTTCGGTGATGTTCACGCTGAGTGATCGGTTGTAGTTGACCTTTTGCAATTGCTGGATCAGTCGGCCGTATTCAATCTCGCCTTGTCCGATCCGTACTTGTAATTGGTCTTTTTTCGTATCGCGCAAATGGACGTGGAAGACGTACTTCATCAGCTTGTCGATCGAGCGGCCGGCATGGGGCCCACAGATGTAATGGCTGGGATCGAAGGTAAGCCCCAGTCCTTTCACGTTGTCGCACAAGACGACCACGGTGTCTGGGTCCTGGGATAGTCGGCCGACCTGGCTCCTGATGCCGACTCGCACCCCTTCATTCACCGCAATGGCGACAAGTTTGCGCAGCCGCTCGACTTCCTCGTTGAACGGCGTGCCCAGTTCACACGATGGCACGGTCAACGTGACCACTTTCGTAGCTTTGGCTAACCGGCAGACCGCGAGGAACTGCCGATAGTACTCCTCCCCAGTGGCGGTGATGTCAACGCTGTAGGCGATGATGTCCAAGCGATGCGTGTCGCGACACTTCGCGATAGCTTTTTCTAAATTCGCGGCGACCTCAGACGGTTTGACCTGGACTCCCCCCTCATGCACCGCGATTTCCACGTTGCTGTATTCGAGATCGCCAAGTCGACCAATGGCGTCGACTAATGGAAGTAAACCGAAACATTCCGTTGAAGCTGCGACTAGCACCGGTTCTGCTCCTAAACGCCCTGTCCGTGGGCGCTCCATTTGAAGGGGCCGCTTCGAATGCCGCTGTCGAGAAGTCCGACGGCAAAGCTGGCGGCATTCAAAGCCAATTCTTTCCCAGTTGGGTCAATTCCGGGAGTAGCTTACTGGTTTAGGCGGCCATTAGGCAACACCATCGTGATTGTTCGCTGCGCGACTCCAGTCGTAGGATTCGGATTCAAGGTTCGGAAGAATAGAATGAAACTCGTTGTCGATCGACTACCAACCGGCCCGGTGGCACTTTTTGCGGAGACATGACATGAGTATCGTTCCTACACCAGCATCCAATTCCAGCTCAAACGTCTCTCCGCAGCCCACGATTGTGATTCGGCAGGCCGGAGGCGGGCTACTATGGCGGGTGCTGGCGTTTCTCGGATGGGCGGGATTCGGCATCGTGGCCTTGTTTGCGCTGGGACAATTCCTCGCGTTCACAGATTACTTCGACAATTCTCACGGTATCACCGAGAAATACCATTCGGGCGCCAAGTTCTCGCAGAATAAAATCGCGATCATTGCGATCGAAGGAATCATCGCGGACGCCGACGGTTTCGTAAAAGGGCAGATTGATAGCGTCCGTGAAGATGAAAACGTCAAGGCAATCGTCCTGCGAATCGATTCGCCCGGCGGGACCGTGACTGCCTCGGACTACATGTGGCACCACCTGAATAAGCTGCGCGAAGAACGTAAGCTCCCGCTCGTCGTCAGCATGGGAGGGATTGCCGCCAGCGGTGGATACTATGTGGCGATGTCGGTCGGTGATCAGGGGCAGTCGATTTACGCCGAGCCAACGACGACGACCGGATCGATCGGCGTGATGTTTCCGCATTACGACTTCAGCGGCTTGCTCCAGCGATTCGACGTGCGGGACGACAGCCTGGTCACGCACCCGCGCAAGGAAATGGCCAGTATGACCAAGCCGATGTCGGAGGATCACCGTAACCTTCTGCAGAACTACATCAACGAATCGTTTGCCCGTTTTAAGGAGGTTGTTCAGTCGGGGCGCCCCAAGTTCAAGCAGGATCCTGAAGCATTGAACAAGCTCGCCACAGGAGAGATTTTCTCCGCGACTCAAGCCCAAAAACATGGATTAGTCGACGAAATCGGATTTTTGGAAGACGCGATCGATCGCGCGATCGCTTTGGCTGGTCTCAAGGAAGGGGACGTGCGCGTTGTGCGTTACAACCGCCCCTCGTCGTTATTTGATCTCGGAATGCTGGCTTATGCTCCGGTGGGGCAGTCGCCACGCGGACAAATCGATGCGCTGCTCGATCTGAGCACGCCGCGAGCCTATTACCTTGCTTCCACGATGCCGCCGCTATTGAGTTCGTATGCGTCGCTACTAAAGCGGTGACGATCGCGGATCCATCAACCACCCGGGGGGAAAGCTGGAGAATCCGCTGCGGGTGGACAGACGTCGGGAAACAACCTGCGCAGCTCTTCGGGGCTGGGGGTGGCAAGCTCAATCCCCGCCGCAATGCGATCTGGCCGCGGCAACAACGCCCGATTGTGCAAGAACAGCGCTTTATAGAAATCGCTGCGACCATACACACGCTCCGAAATTGCCCACAAGCTATCGTTGGAAGTTGTCACAACCGATGTCGGCGCCGCGCCAGGGCTCCGTGTGTCCACGTTTGAATTGTTGATTTCGGGTGCTGAGAAGAGTGTCGAGCTATCGATGCGCCGGGCATCTTGGTTGGAAGGGGCTGCTCCCCCGGCATTGCTTTCCAAGGGGGAGAGTTCACGCGGAATTTCAGGCAGCGTCGTGTTGACGGGAAAATCAAACGGCACCGGATGATCCTCGTCACGCGGTACGGGACTGATTTCGCGCGGCCGAGAGCTAGCGCTCAAGTCATGATCGTTGCTCGGCTCGGCGGAAAGGATTGTCGGTTGGTGACCAGGGAAACCACGCTGGTCCACAGCCGATCCAGTCGAACCGGGGGACACAAATGCGGGTGGAGACCGGTCGGGGCCGAGCTGTTGCTTGAGGCAGACAATACCAAACACCAGCAAGATCAAAGCCCCAAACAGCAGCGAGATTCTCGCCGTAGAATTCATCCGTGAAGCTCCCAGGTGCGGCGGCCGACGATTTTTCCAGATGCGGCCTTGTTTGGTTGGTCCACCTTCGTGTTGCTGCGGTTGCCCGGCGTGTTCTCTACCGCAAATAGCTAGCTCGTGACCATTTGCGGTATGAACGGCAAAGCTACTTCCGATGATCGCTCGCGACGACGCGCTCGGCAACGCGCAGTCGCGCGCTGCGGCTGCGCGAGTTGCGAATTAGTTCGGCTTGATTAGGACGAATTGGCTTTTTCGTCAAGATCATCAGCCGGGGATCGTCGCGGAACGCGTGTTTGACTAGCCGGTCTTCCAGCGAATGAAAGCTGATGACCGCAAAACGCCCATCGATCCGCAACAGACCAGGGATGATCCGTAACGCTTCTTCCAACGCCCCCAATTCGTCGTTCACGGCAATCCGCAAAGCCTGGAAAGTCCGCGTGGCGGGGTCAATGTTGTGATGCTTGGCTCGCGGCACACAGCGGCGAACGAGTTGTGCTAGCTCCGACGCTTGACGAATGGGATGGGCTCTACGAGTTTCAACGATCTGTCGCGCAATGCGGCGGCTGAATCGCTCTTCGCCATACTGATAAATGATGTCGGCCAATTCCTCCGCACCCAATTGTTCGAGCAACCGCCAAGCTGGTTCGCCCGACTGCGGATCAAACCGTAAATCGAGCGGACCATCGGCATCGAAGGAGAAACCTCGTCCGCCATCCATCAATTGATCGCTGGAGAGTCCCAAATCCAGCAATACTCCGTCTACGCTGGCGATTCCCACTTGTTCAAGCAGCGCCGGCAGCTCGCGAAAACTCGCATGTGCCAGCTTTACGGCGAATCCGGCG
>CAZFLF010000694.1:0-4464 GCA_964519825.1 uncultured Pirellulaceae bacterium
GTTTCGGAGTTTTGGAGTGCGGTGATTCATCACCGCTTTGGGATTTTTGTTTAGACGTTACACCTTGCAAAGCAAACGGATTAATTTTTCGCATACCATCCGGTTGCAGAACACCCACAAATAAACCCAAAATCCTAAAGCTGTGACACGTCGCAGCACTCCAAAAGTGCGAGTCGGCCTTGGAAGGCCATCGTACAGCGGAGCAATGCAGGGGCCATGACGCGAATTTATCTCGATAATGCCGCGACGAGTTGGCCAAAGCCGCCCGCCGTCTACGATGCGGTCGATCGCTATCAGCGCACGCTCGGCGCGCCGGCCGGCCGCGGAATGTATCGAGAAGCGATTGAAGTGGAACGACTGCTGCTCGAGGCCCGACAGCGGATCGCGCAGTTAATCGGAGCTGCCGAGCCACGGCGCGTGATTTTCACCTGCAATGGCACCGACTCGCTGAACCTGGCACTGTATGGACTGCTGCGGTCGGGAGATCACGTCGTGACATCGGTGGTGGAGCATAATTCAACGCTCCGCCCGTTGCGTCAGCTGGAGGCGAAACATGGCGTGGAAGTCACACGTGTGGGGTGCGGAGCCGACGGCGTTGTCGATGTGGATGAATGCCGGCGTGCGATTCGCGCGAACACTCGGCTCATCTCAATTGTCCACGCCTCGAATGTCACCGGTGCGATTCAGCCCGTCGCTGACATCGGCAAGTTGGCCAAGGAGCATGGCGTATTGTTCTTGCTCGATGCGGCCCAGTCAGTCGGACATATCGCAACGAACCTGATGGAAACGCAAGCCGACTTACTCGCAGCGCCGGGACACAAGGGATTGCTCGGACCGTTAGGGACCGGCGTGTTGGTCCTCGCACCGCAGATCGAACGCGAGCTGGAATCGCTCCGTCAAGGTGGCACGGGTACGAACAGCGAGAGCGACGAGCAACCGCAATCGTTGCCCGATCGTTACGAGGCGGGCAATCACAACATGCCGGGAATCGTGGGGCTGGGGGCGGGAGTCGGATTTCTGCTCGAACGCGGCCTCGCAGCAATTCGCCACCATGAAATGGAACTGACAGAGCGCTTACTCGCTGGATTGCCAGACATTCGCGGTGTGACCGTGTACGGCCCGCGTGATGTTGCGGGGCGGTTAGGGGTGGTCAGTTTCACAGTCGCGGGCTACGATCCTCAAGAAGTGGCGGCGCTGTTGGATGCGTCCCACTCCATCCAAACGCGACCAGGTTTGCATTGTGCTCCGCGAATGCACGCGGCGCTCGGGACAGCGGGTCGCGGTGGAACGATTCGCTTGAGCCTTGGCCCGTTCACGACCGCCGCGGAAATCGATGCAACGATTATCGCCATTGCGGAAGTCGCCGCTGCCGCCTGACCCTAACCCAGAAATCTTCCATGTCCACTCCGTGGTATGCCGACGGCTTGCGTTTTCACTGCACCCAATGCGGAGACTGTTGCACGGGCGCTCCGGGTTTCGTCTGGGTCAGCCAGGAGGAAATCGCGGCAATTGCCGCTACGGTCGGTCAAACCGATCTCGCAGAATTCGAACGAGAAAACGTCCGGATGATCGGAGCTCGCAAGAGTCTCAAGGAGCATGCCAACGGCGATTGCGTGTTTTTCGACAGCACGACACGCAAGTGCCAGGTCTATCACGCTCGGCCGCGACAATGTCGAACTTGGCCGTTTTGGGACTCGAATCTCAAGACCCCTGAAGACTGGCAGCAAACCTGCGAAGTTTGTCCCGGCAGCGGCCAGGGAAAGCTGCACGTCGTCGAGCACATTGAGGCGCAACGAAAGATTATCAAGGTGTAACTGAGTGCTCGACACTCGATGGTTGAAATGCCTAATTCCTAAGCACTTAGCCATTCGGCGAAGCCGGCGAAACTCGCGCTAACGTAACCGCACTAGTTGCTGACCGGCACGTCGCTTGGTGGCGGTTGGTCGCGATAGACTCCTGGTTCATCGACGCCATCGCCGTTCCAGTCGCCAACGACCGGCCGATCGGCAGCGCCGCCCATCTCGAAGACCTTGTCGTGGGCATCGAGTTCCCGATTGCCGTTGACGTCTAGGATCCACTGCCCGGATCGGTAAACCCCGATCTCTTCCACACCATTACCGTCCCAGTCGCCAACGACGGGGACATCGCCGCCACGACCAAAGCGGAAGCCTTTGTCTCGCGTGTCCGACAATCCGTCGCCGTTGGTGTCAATCCGCCATTCTCCTCCGCGGAACACACCGACGGTGCGAATTCCGTCGCCGTTCCAGTCACCGCTTACGGGCGCGTCGGACTCATTTCCATAGCGGAACACGTGGTCGATGACGTCCGCGCGGCGAGGACCTTGGGCATTCAATCGCAGCAGCCGTTGCCCGTCCGTTGCATCTTCCTTGGTGGGCGGCACATTCTTCGGTTGGTTGCCGGGATCGGATGCGACCAGGTTTTGAGAGTCGGGCAAACCCGACTCTTTGCCGATCTGTCGCTGATCGCCCAACCATTCTGGTCCATAAATGCCGATGTCGTCCTTGCCGTCTCCGTCCCAATCGCCCACCACGGGTCGATCCAGTTCATCCCCCAACTTGGCCCACAAATCCGCTGCGTCCCACACGCCATTGCCGTTCAGATCGACAAACCACTCGCCGCGATAGAACACGCCGATTTCAGACGTGCCATCACCGTTGAAGTCGCCGGTAAACGGAAGACCGCCTCGGACGCCGAAGACCAAACTGCGGGAGCCTTTTTTCTGGTCGCCTTGCGGATCGGCACCGAGTACCCACCGCGCCTCCTGCATGTGCTCGGCGCCCCAATTCGTGTGATCGAGATACGTCGCCGAGCGCCAAACCGAATCGTCAGTCGGCGAAGCCGAAGCGATATCACGCGGCATGCCCCCGTTGACCACGCTGAGATGCCAACTGTATCCGATCGATGCGAACGTCTCCGTCATTACGTTCTGTCGCGGAGAAATCCAGGAAACGACCGACTGCATCGGTGCAGTTCGGGTCTGAGTCGACAGCGATGTTTCCAGCAGCGGTGGCGGGGGACTGGGGGGGGGCGGGAAAATCACCGGCGGAGGTGGAATAATCGGCGGAATGATTTGGGCTTCGACTTTCACCTCGCTGAAATTATTATTCTCCGACGACTGGCCTGGCGCTACGCCGATGCGAATGATCGCGTCGCTGGCAGGTTGACCCGCGAGCGGCTCCAACAGGATCTGCCCCTGCAGTGATTGCGGATTGAAGGCAAATCCGCTGGTCGTCCCCACGGTATCAATCCCGTCCACGAAGGTGGTCGGATGAACTTCATACACGGCATAACTCCGGCCACCAGGGATGCCCGCGAATTCGTAATGTCCGTTCGAGTCGGTGCGCACCTGGATCGGTCCTGGCAGGTAACGTCCGGGCAAGGCTTCGCTGGCGTCGATCGCCTCACCAGTAAAACCGTCGCGCAGTTGCAAAACGACTCCCGCTATTGGCGTATCGTCGGCAGACTGCTTGCCGTCACGCAGCAACCCGATTTGTTGTGGGTCGAGTTCCTGCGTAGTTCCGGTGATGGCAGGACCATCTTGAAACACGTTCCCCGCGATACGCGCCGCCGGCGATTCGCAGAAATCGTAGTTCACCAGGTGTTCGCCGCCGGCGATCACAACCCCCGAAATCAAATCAGCGACGTCGCTTGCTCCTCCCCCGGAACCGGCGGTCTGCCCACCGTGGAAGTAGTCAGCTGGTTGCAACTCCCGCACCGAGTATTCACCGGGGGCGAGATTCTCGAAGCGATACTTCCCCTCGCTGTCCGTGGTCTGCGTCCCCACGACATCACCGAACTCGTCGAGCAGTTCCACCGCGACGCCGGACAGCGGTGTGTCTCCGGCATTAAGTATGCAGTCTTGATTCGGGTCGGCAAAAACGGTTCCCGCGAGTGTGCTGGGAGGTATCTCGCAAAAGTTGTAGTCGATTAAGTTTTCACCGGCTGACACGAAAATCCGCGCGATCAGATCGTCCGTGAAGACGTCCCCGCCTCCCGATCCGGCGGTCTGCCCGCCGTGGAAATATGACGCCGGCTGCAGCTCTCGCACCGAATAGACTCCCGGAGCGAGATTCTCAAACTTGTACCGGCCAAGGCTGTCCGTCGTCGTCGTCGCCAGCACCTCATCTAGGTCGTTGAGCAATTGCACCACGACACCAGCCAGTTCCGTGTCCCCGTCGTTGAATTGGCGGTCATGGTTGGGATCGACGAATACCATCCCGGAGATGGCTGCCGGCGGTATTTCACAAAAATCATAGTTCACTAACATTTGCCCCGATCCGATCTCGATATTTGTGATCAGGTCTTCCTCACCGTCGTTGCCTCCATGCGATCCGGCCGTTTGCCCACCTTGAAACACGCCGGCCGGCTGCCGCTCGCGGATTCCGTAGTTACCTGGCACGAGGCCGGTGAATCGGTAACGTCCCTCCGCGTCCGTCTGGGCGG
>CAZFLF010000695.1:0-4457 GCA_964519825.1 uncultured Pirellulaceae bacterium
TGCTGGCTTTTCTTGGCGCCGGTTACAGCCATTACGACGATCCGCACAGGCAGGTGGTGGAGGCCGGAATCAACTATCTGATCCGTAACCAGAAATCGGATGGCGACCTATTTCACGGCGGATCGGAAAATGTTTGGTTCTACAGCCATGGCATCGCCTCGATCGCTCTGTGCGAGGCATACGGCATGACCCGCGACGAGAAATTGCGTCCACCGGCTCAGAATGCGCTGAATTTCATTGTCGCCTCACAGCACCCGAAGTTCGGCGGCTGGCGCTACTCGCCGCGAGCCGGCAGCGATACGTCGGTTTCAGGTTGGCAGATGATGTCGCTCAAGAGCGGTGAACTTGCTGGTCTCAACGTGCCCCCGACAGCGTACGCGGGAGTCACCAAGTGGCTCGACTCGGCACAGTCTCGGAGCGATCCTTCGAGGTACGCCTACCTACCTGCGTCTCAACTTGCCCACCAGCGCGAGCCGAATCGAGCCATGACTGCGGAGGGGTTGTTGATGCGGCTCTATTTAGGTTGGGACCGCTCGACTCCTAGCGTCGTTCGGGGTGCCGATTTCTTACGAGAGAACTTACCCGAATTCGGCACTCGCCAAGTTCCGTTGCGAGACGCGTACTACTGGTACTATGCCACGCAGGTCATGTTCCAGATGCAGGGGGAACATTGGCAAGCGTGGAATGCCAAATTACGTCCGCTATTAGTCGACAGCCAAATTCAGGACGGGCCGCTAGCCGGCAGCTGGGAGCCAAAGGGGAACGTCCCTGACCGATGGGGTGATGCTGGGGGACGTATTTACGTTACCGCCATGCACCTGCTGGCGCTGGAAGTTTATTATCGGCACCTGCCGCTTTACAAAACCTTGACTGACGATGTGCCGGGTGGGTAGCCAGAAGTAGCGACCTATTTCGTCACTTCAAACGGTGGCAGTTCCTTGTCTTCAGCAGGAATGTCAACGTTGAGGGGTGTGGTTGTCGGTTGGGTGTATTTTTCCGGGAAGACCTGGTTCAGCATGCCCGAGGCGTCGAGCTGCGTGAAATCTTCCGCTGGATTCTCGGACTCGCCCGGCACCTTTCCACTCTTGTCGACCTTTTTCGAAAGAATGACGGCATACTTGCCAGGCGGTAACTTGACCTCAAACTTCCCTTCCGCGTTGGTCGTCGCCCCTTTGGAGGTCGTGCCGGGTTGTGGAGCGGAGGGAACAAAGCCCATAACGACCCCATCCTGAGCTTTACCGTCCATGGTCACGCTGCCGGTAATCTTTACCCCATTGTCGGCGCTACCGCCGCAACCGCTCAGGATTAGAAAAATCACATTGCAAAGAACCAGTAGGCCTTGGAATTGCCGTTGAATCATCTTTCTTCTTCTCCGCGTGGAATTCGATCGACTTGATAAATACCAAAGCAAAAGGGAGAGGCCGCTGGTGGTTAGCGACCTCTCCTTTCGGGAGTTGCACGCCAGGACTAAATCATTCGTTGCCGGCTACAGTTTCGCCGTTGTTTTCCGTACCGATGGCAATCCAAACGGCGGTGGAAACAGTGTTGGAAACACCCCGAACGGACCCGTCGCACATGATGAAGCTTGTCGTACCCGGATGCCAACTGCCAAATCCCCATGCATATTGCAGGGGCCAAATAGCTTGGTTGGTCGACGGAGTCCCACAGGCAGGATCCGTGTAGTAACGATAGTTGGGTGTCCAGCACTTGGCATTCGGCAATGTTGGGTTGATGTTGCCAGCGATTCGACCACTAACGGACGTGTGCAGGCCACTCCCCCAGTATGGGCCGTATTCGGTTTGGCCATGCATCTGTTTGGACTCGCCAATGGCGATTGTGTTGCTGGTTCCATCCTTGATGGTTTGCAACGCCGATGTGCTGTTATTTCCAAACGGGGCACGCAACAGCAAGGCACCCCCTGTCTGGAGGCCCCACATTGTTGTCTGATCAATATTGTTGCCGATATTGAAAAAGTAGTTGCTACGCCGTGTGTTGTCGCGCTCGTAAGCACCAGCGGTTCTCGGCGCGTTCGCCCCGGTACCCGTGACCATCGGCGGTTTCTGGTCGGATGGACAACTAAACACTGACAGATGGGTCGAGGCTACGATCCGGTTCGGATTCGGCGTCGGGTCCGGCCCGGTGGCTGCGAGTGAACCGTTGCCGTTCCGGCTGCTCCCAACGTATTGGTAGTTGTACTGGGAGTGTAGATTCCCCTGTTCCAAGAAAGGCAAGAGGGCGATAAAGCCAGAGTGGTTATAGACATAGTAAACTCCCTGCGACTTGTAATTGACTTCGGGGCCCTCGTAGCGCGGGGTCGCCGGAGTGTGCGTAGAGTGCCAACCAGGGTGGATTAGCGCGGCCGGCAACTGCTTATACGTATCGTGGAAGTTGTGCAGAGCCAACCCCATCTGTTTGAGATTGTTTGAGCACTGCATGCGGGCCGCTGCCGCGCGCGCTGCTTGGACAGCCGGCAAGAGCAAGGCCACCAAAATGCCGATGATGGCTATCACCACCAGCAATTCCACGAGGGTAAAACCCGAGCGACGCTGTTTCATAACTGTTTCTCCAAAGATCACCGACGGGCCAGATACCGATGCTCCTGCATTTGAGGGAACGTCGAGGCACGCCTTAGGAATAAGGTAAAAAAGATTCCGTCCGGTGCCGGAACCGAACTCTGAACCAACACCGTTGTTGCAACTTAAACCCGCCAAAGACTTCCGTCAATGCTTTCCGGTTTTTAGCAGTGAGTCAGTCTAATCCTGAGATTCTTGGGAGTCGGGTGTTGTAACTCAGAATTAGGAGCAGATCGACCATTTTTTCGATGAGCCATCTCTCCAGTGCTGGCGGCTCATCGATCAATGCCATGCCCCTCTTCATCCGTGTGTGCTTTCATCCGTGTGCAATTCTGGAGTTGAAATACTGCGCACACGGATGGAGTCACACGGATGGAATTCAATGCCGCGAGTTCGCAACGCCAGCCGCCACGTCAATTCCAATCTGCCGATTAGAGCCAATGGGACGATCCCGACATCGCATATTGGTTCCTGGGAACCATTACCGTCCCTGAAGGCAAAACGTTGACCGTCGCCGCAGGTCAGGTTGTCAAAATGGAGTTTGGCGACACCAACCTGGTCATGGATGGTACCCTCCAGGCACAGGGGACGGCGGCCGCTCCAGTGATCTTCACGTCATATCGGGACGATACCGCCAAAGGAAATACCAACAACGACGGCAATTCAAGCGGAGTCGCCGGAGACTGGGGCGAACTGCGTTTCAACGCGGGCAGCACCGGCAACGTTCTGGATCACGTCGAAGTTCGGTATGGGGGCTCGTGGGGAAGCGTAGCGGAAGTCTACTCCGCGGCTCCGCTGACCTTTTCCAATAGTGTCGTGCGACATTCCTATACCGCCGGCATTCGTCTCGCGGGGAGCAATGCCGTCATCACCGACGTCACCTGGCAAAACAACAATCACGCCGCCGTCAGCATGGACTTGGCCGCCAGCCCCTCGATCCATGGAGTCCAACTTGAGAACAACGGCATCAACGGAGTGCGGTTGGACGCGGGACTGCTCCCCGCTAACAACCAATGGAATGATCCGGATATCGCGTACTGGTTTGTGGGAACGATCACCATCCCGATTGATAAGACGCTTACGATCGCCGCGGGGCAAGTCGTCAAATTGGAATACGGCGATTCCAATCTGGTCGTGAACGGAACTCTGCAAGCTCATGGCAGCGACGCCGCACCCGTGATCTTTACTTCCTACCGCGACGATTCCGCACTTGGCAATACAAACAACGATGGTGGCGTTTCGATTGGGGTCGCGGGAGATTGGGGAGAACTGCGGTTCAACGCGACGAGCATGGGGAATCTGCTCGAACATGTCGAAGTCCGATATGGTGGTTCGTGGGGCAGTGTGTCTGAGGTCTTCGCGGCCGCGCCGCTGAATTTCTCCAACGGCATTGTGCGGAACTCGTATACCGCTGGGATCCGACTCGAAGCGAGCGACGCAACTCTGTCCGACCTCCAGTGGAAAAACAATGCCGCTGCGGCCGTAACCATGAACCTGGCGGCCAACCCAAGCATTGTTGGAGTTACCGTCGAGAACAATGGCGTGAATGGGGCAGTCGTCGACGGAGGAACATTGGCGTTTGATACGCAGTGGGACAATCCAGACATGGTTTACTGGATCTCCCAAAACGTCACGGTTCCAGTCGGTCGCACGCTGACGATTGCGGCCGGACAAGTTGTCAAATTCCCTTATGGGGATGTGAATCTGTTTGTGAACGGATCACTTCAGGTAGAAGGAACGCCGGTGACGCCTGTAATCCTCACGTCGTACCGGGACGACTCCGCGGGCGGAAACACGAACAACGACGGCGCGGCAACCGGCGTGAATGGAGATTGGGGAGAAGTTCGCTTCGGCGCATCCAGTTCAGGCAATCTCCTGGAATAC
>CAZFLF010000696.1:0-4444 GCA_964519825.1 uncultured Pirellulaceae bacterium
CACGTCCCAGACACTCACTGTTTTGTCGCCTCCGGCAGAGATGAGTCGCGTCCCGTCCGGCGTGAATTGGATGCGATAAATCAGTCTGCGAGTATGCGCTGCGAGCTTTCGAAAGGATTTCCCAGTCGATACGTTCCAAAGCTCGATAGCGGAGTTCTCGCTTCCGGTGGCCAGCACTTTGCCATCAGGGCTGAAGGCTACACTCCGGATCGACGCTATTTCAATCGTCATTGTTTTGGAGCCGGTTTTTACGTCCCAGATGTTGACCCCGTCCCAGCCCCCGGACGCCACCACGGTTCCATCGGGGCCGAATGCAACATCCCATATCGGCGACTTATGCCCTTTCAAGTCTTGAATAATGTCGCCGGTATCGGCGTCCCAGATCTTGATCGTTTGATCCCAACTGGCAGTTGCCAGGCGCTTGTCATCCGGACTGAAGGCTACACGGGCTACCATCGCAGTGTGCCCCTTTCGCTCGAAGAGTTCGTCACCCGTCTTCGTGTCCCACATTCGCACTGTTTGGTCCTCACTGACCGAAGCGAGCCGCGCGCCATCAGAACTGAACGCGAGACTGGTGACGGGACCAGTGTGTCGTTTCGTCAATCGCCGTTCCGTCCCAGACGAAATGGATCGTATCTCGATGGTTCCGTCCACGTAGCCAAAGGCCAGTCGTTCATCGCTGGGACTCATGTCCACACTGCGTATTCCCTGGGGAAGCCCGACGAGGACACGAGCTTCCTGCGGACTATCGGGGTTCCAGACTTTGGCGGTTTTATCTTGGCTTGCGGAGACCACTCGATTGCCATCGGGGCTGAAGGTGACGCCATTGATCGTGGCTCGATGTCCCTTAAGAGTGAGTCGCTCTCGGCCGGTGTTGGTATCCCAGATCTTCACCAATTCGTCGTCGCCTGCGGAAACAAGTCGAGTTCCGTCGTTGTTGAAGGCAACGGAATTGACATTGCTTGTGTGGCCCACGAAACTCGCCGCTTCTTCTCCGTTTTTCGCATTCCAGAGCTTGACCGTCCCAGCGTACCCGCCCGACGCGATTTGCTTCCCGTCCGGACTGAACTTGACGGAATAGACCGCACCTCCGAGATGCGTGATGACGAACTGGATTTTACCGTCTGACGGACTCCAGACCCGCACACTCCCGTCCCAACTCGCTGAGGCGAGTTGCGTTCCATCAGGACTGAAAGCCACATCCTGGATAGGATTGGTATGCCCCGCGAGCGTTTGCAGGCACTGGCCCGTCGTCGCATCCCACACCTTCACCGTCTGGTCGTGGCCGGCCGAAGCCAGTTGCGATCCATCGTGATTGAATGCGACTGCGTAAACAGTTCCGGTATGCTCGTTCAGGCTTAATAATTGTTCTCCGGTAGCGGTATCCCAAACTTTGATGGGCTTGTCGTAGAGAGTTGTCGCTAATCGTGTTCCTTGTGGATTGAATCGCGCACATGGGCTGCCCTGCTCCAGTCCTTGGAGCTTAAGCAATTCCCGTCCGGTCGATACATCGTAGACTTTCACCGTATCGACGGAGTTATTGCTGGCCAAAGCCAACCGTGTTCCATCCGGATGAAAGGCTGCGCTGGTGAATGCGTCGAACCCTTGGATCGCCAGCACCTCCGAATTACACAATCGATTCAAGTAATGCCATTCCCATGCTCGGTGAGCGACGGGACATTCATTAAGCAATTGCACAACCTGCCCGACAGTTCCATCTTTCCACTGTGCCTGTGCCAGAGCGATCCGGTGAAAATAGTGGAACATGTCTGCTTGCTGTTGGGCTTCCGTCTTTTCAACCAGCGCTCGTTCTAGTCGGCTGCTGTAGCGAAGACCGGTGATCAGTCCGACGAGCGCCAACGCGGCAATGCTGCTGGCCATCAGTAGTCCTGAAGCGGCAGGTCTCCGCCGACACCAGCGCCACCCTCGCGCGAGTCTGCCAATTGGACGTGCCTTTACCGGCTCGCCGTGCAGAAAACGGTTCAAATCAGCGGCATACTCGGCTGCCGAGGGAAATCGCCGGTGCGGATCTTTTTCCAAGCATTTCAGACAAATCGTTTCCAAGTCGCGCGGGACTTCCGGATTTAGCAATCGGACTGCAACCGGTTCGTTATTCAGGACCTGCAGAAGAGTATCAAGTGGATTGGCCGCTTGAAACGGCGGTCTACCGGTCAGCAGACAATACAGCACTGCGCCTAGGGAATAGACATCCGACAAAGTACCAACCTCGTCAATCTTCCCGGCTGCCTGCTCCGGTGGCATGTATCCGGGGGTGCCCAGTACCTGCCCTGTGACTGTCAAGTTCGCAGTCGACTTTCCGGAGTTCGCGGTGAGCGAAGCAGCCGAAGAGTGCTTGGCCAGCCCGAAATCCGTGACGCGAGGCTGTCCTTCCATATCCACCAGCACATTCGAAGGTTTCAGATCGCGATGAACGACGCCTTCAACGTGAGCATAGGCAATCGCTTCAGCGACCTTTTTCATAAGTTGGGCCGCTTCTCGCGGGGGCATCGGTCCGGCCGCTACTTTGCGGGCCAGGCTTTCGCCTTCAACGAAAGCCATGGAGAAATAGTGCTGTCCTTCATTCTGTCCAATTTCAAAAATCGGCACGATGTTGGGATGATCCAGTTTCGCCGCCGCTTCCGCCTCGGAATGAAAGCGCGCGATAGCGTCTTCGCCAGCTAACTCACCCGAAAGGATCATCTTTAGTGCGACGATCCGCTTGAGCGTCGATTGCCTGGCTTTGTAAACAACGCCCATTCCGCCACGAGCAATCTCTTCCAGCAATTCGTAATCGCCGAAGTAACGCAACTTGCTGCCGATGTCCGGAGCCCTGGCGGACTTGGAATTAGGTTGCGCATCTGACGGTAGCAGCGTGGCATCCACGTTCGCCGGTTGCGGACCTGGAACAACGCCAGGCTTGAACGGCTCGGCCATGTGGTCGAAGCGAGCCTTGTCGCGGAAGTACTCCTGGAGTTCCTCGGAAAATTCAGGGTGCCGACCAAGGATCTCTTGCGGATCGGGATTCATGCCCGCTTCGGTCTGTTGGATGAATTCCGCCAGAATGCCGTTGAGCCGTGTGTCCCCTTCCGAGTCGCCGATGGATGCAGACGTCATGGCTCTTTACACCTTCCTTCAAACAAATTCCAAGCACATGTTTCACTGTGCATCGGTCAGCAACTCCCGCAATCGTTTCAGTCCGCGCTTCAAGAGACCAGCTACCGCTGCGGGAGTCCGGCCCATATGCTCGGCGATCTCTGCCAAGGACCAATTATCCCAATTCTGCAGGACCAGTGCTTCGCGTTGCGCTTGTGGCAGTTGAGCCAAGGCATTGGCCAGTCGGATCGCCTGTTCGTGCTGATCCAGCTTCTGGCTCGGCGTGGACTGTTCCGCGGCCAGCCACTTGCCGATACGCTGTGATGACTGTTCGATCTGGAGTTCCAGCGACTGTTCACGGGCCACATCCCGCTTTTTCCGTCCGACGGCTCGCAACGCATCGACCAGATTGTTGGCCAGAATCTGACGCAACCACGCGGCCATTTCGGCACCGGATGTACCGCGAAACTGGTCACGCTTTTGATACGCGTCCAACAATGTCTGCTGCACCACGTCCGACGCATCCACCTTCACGCCTAGCCGCGGATCAATCTCCACACGCGCCAGCAACAACAAATACTGCCGATACCGATTCAAATCCGAACTGCTGTCCAAGATACGGTTTCTCCCCTGTCCCCTATGCTTATGGACGACATCTGCACCGAAACGGGGCGCTGGGAATTCAAGAATCTTTCCAGGGGAATCAGGATTCCGTCCGTCCCACGCGCGGCTGCTAACTTCGATTGTAGAAGAATGCATTCGCAGACGCTCTGGCGAGCCACGGCTTGGCTGTGATCATTAGTTGCAGTTGTACGAGACATTGCGAACTCGGCAACAAATCTCGACCTGCTCGGAATGACCGGGGTCAATGCCCCCAAAGACAGTCTTCTCTCACTGAGCAATTTGGTCGCTCCTTTGAGGTGACCGAGTGCTTGCCAAGCAAGATTTCGCAACAGTCACCAGCACGACCACGCTGCCGAGCCACAATGCGAGCGTCACAAGAAAGTTCAGCATCTGCGGCGTCTCGCGTCCCGGTGGTGTGCGCAAATACTGGTCGTGATCGCGAAGTCGACAACCCAAAACGTGGAATGGCGACTCCTGATGGCACAGCGAACAAAGGCAGACTTTTCGCGAGTCGCTCACGCACCTCAGGCGGCGTCATCGCCGATTGGAGTGTTACCTCATGTCTGTGCCAGAGTAACGGTACTTGAACCATGAGATGTCTCCCGGTGAGTTGTGAAACCTTTGGCGATCGCATTTGCGATCCAACGATCAAGGCTGCTGGCCGGGATTCTGTGCAGCGTCTGCTTCGGTAGTGGTATTCTCCAACATATCCTTGCCGCACTTCTCG
>CAZFLF010000697.1:0-4440 GCA_964519825.1 uncultured Pirellulaceae bacterium
ACGTGAACATTCACTTCGACACTGGGAACATCATGCAGTACCAGTTCCCGGAACATTGGGTGCCAATCCTGGGAAAGCGAATTAAGAACATTCATTTCAAAGAGTGGGACAAGAGGACTCAGGAGTTCAATCTGCATAACTTCCGCACATTGCTCGACGGCACAACGAATTGGCCGGCCGTGATCGAGGCGTTGGATAAAATCGATTATCGCGGGTACCTGACATTCGAGTACTTCCATCCGTTCCAGCACTATCCTGAAGCGCTCGTCTATCAATCCTCCGACGCCCTGGATTGGATGTTGGGCCGGAAGCATTAGAGGCACACTGTCCGCACCTTGCCTCGGGCTTCACTTTGACTCACATTGACGGCGATTCGTGTTTGGCCCACGGTCGGGCCACACGCAAACCTGAGGAAAGATGCCAGCATGTCTGAACATATTGAAATCGACGGTGTGCGATTGGCGCTGAGCCGTCCGAATGACAATCTTGGCCGTTGGATCGGTCAGCAAGAGATTCTGCAACAGGTTCTCGCTTGCTGGCTGGTTGTGGACGATCAGGATTTGCCGTTGGCCCCCCGGCTGATCGGTTCTCCAGGTATCGGCAAGACCGCACTGGCGATGGCAGCAGCGCGCGAGCGGAAGCAGGAACTGTTCATTTACCAATGTACGGCGGATACGCGTCCTGAGGATTTATTGGTCACGCCCGTCTTGGCCGAAAGCGGCAAGATTGCCTACCACGCCTCGCCATTGGTCACGGCAATGATTCGGGGCGGAGTGTGCATCCTGGACGAGGGGAACCGGATGAATGAAAAGTCGTGGGCGAGCCTCGCTCCGCTGCTCGATCATCGCCGCTACGTCGAGTCGATTATCGCCGGGATCATGATCCAGGCACACCGCGACTTTCGCTGCGCGGTTACCATGAACCAGGATGAGTCGACCTATGAGATTCCGGACTACATTCTCAGTCGTTTGCAGCCGACGCTGCAGGTCGGCTTTCCGGATAAACGCGACGAGTTGGCGATCTTGCAGTATCACTTGCCGTTCGCTGAGCCGGAGATGCTGGCCCTCACCGTCGAGTTCCTACAGCAATCGCACGAATTAAAGCTCGACTTCTCGCCGCGCGATGGGATTAACGTGTTGCGATACGCCATCAAGCGGCTGGCCCAATCGCCAAACCATCCGATCAGCAAGGACCAAGTTTGGCGTGAAGCCATCTGGAAGTGTCTCGGTGACGATGCGCTCGATCTCAATTCGCTGGCACAGCGCAAATCGCGGACGCTCGGTGGCGACACCGTTCCGCTGGGTCTCGGCGATTTCTTTTTCGACCCGGACGACCCGTTGCATCCCGATCAAACCGATGAAGAAGAGGACGACCTGTGAGCAGCGGCGTGCTCCGGCTGGGCGAACGAATCACCATTGCGCCGGTCATTCACGGCAGCGGAGATTTTGCATTGGCGGTGCGCCGGCTGATGCTGGAGCAGCGATTCGATTGCCTCGCGGTTCCGCTGCCGATCTCGTTCCAACACGACGTGCATCGTGCCATCGAGTGTCTACCCAGACCGTCCGTGGTCATGCAACGCTCCGCGCCCCACTTTCGCACGGAATGGGTTGCCGCCGAGCCGAGCGACGATCCGAGCGACGAATGGGCCTGCAGCTATGTGCCAATCGATCCATGCCAGCCGGTGATCATGGCGCTGCGCATCGCTCATGGCGAGCGGGTTCCGATGCAATTCATCGACCTGGAGACGGCTCGGTTCGAACCGCATAGCGCCGTGTTGCCGGATGCGTACGCGCTCAAGAACGTGGCGTGGGAACGGTTCGCTGCCGCGCTTTTGCCGGCGATTCCGCGCCCGCCGGACGGCCAACGGCTCGACCGCATCCGGCACATGGCTCGACGGCTGTGGGAATTAGAGCGGCGGTACCACTCGACCCTGTGTGTCTGCTCCATTCTTGATTGGCCCTGGATTCGTGAAGCCTTCCAAGAGCGAAAGTGGACATTAGCGGAACATGATGCGGTGGAAGACACGGAAGTGTTCACGGTCGATCCACGGACACTGATCTTCCTGCTCGGTGAACTTCCATTCATTACAGGTCTCTACGAGCGGGCCAGAGGCGAACTCGAGGACGATGAGAACCTGTCGATCGACGGCGTGAAGGAATTACTGGTGGCAGCTCGCGACCGATACCAGACGGATTTGAAACGCCGCGCACGGCGGATCACGCCGCATCTGCTGGCGCAATGTTTGAAGTACCTTCGCAATCTGACCTTGATCGAACGGCGGTTGACGCCCGATCTGTACAACATGGTGACGGCCGCGAAACAAGTTGCCGGCGACCAGTTCGCGCTGCACGTGGCGGAAACCGCCCGCGACTATCCGTTCGCGCCGTTCGCTCCCTTTTCGGAGCTGCGAATGGGGATCGATCAGGCGCGACTGCCCAATGGCGAGATAACTCGCATGGTCAGCCGGCTGCCCGGACCACCGGTTGTGTGGCGTAGTTGCCAACTACAGCGCCGTCCCGGGCGTGCGGAAGTGGAAAAGTGGCGGATGCAATGGAATCCGTTTTCCCAATGCAGTTGGCCGCCGGAAGACGAGTTGATTGAAAATTTTCGCGCCCATGTGTTTGACCGAGCCAAGGCAATCATGGGAGCGGATCTGGTGCGTACCGAAAAGTTCACAACCAGCGTTCAGGACGGAGTCGACATCCGCGAGACGCTACGAAATTGGTTTACTGGAGAGATTCACGTGAAGATTCTGCCGCCGAACCGCGGGCGGCTCGACTGCGTGGTGATGCTGTTCGATGCTCCCGCCGATCCGCGCGATTATCCCTGGCGCACGACTTGGTTCGCGGAACATGAGAACGAGTCGACGCTCGCGTTTTTCGCCACCGATTTTCGCCGTGAGCTTGTCGGTCCCGGCATCGGATTGGCAACGTATGGGGGCGCGATGTTCGTGTTTCCTCCGATAGTATTTCCCGATATCTGGTCCGACCGGCGACTCGACTTTGTGGAAACCCTGGAAGAGCGGTTACTGGCCGCCGCGTGTTTGCACAGCCGGTGTCCCCACATTGCGGTCCTGAGCGCCCTGCCGCCGGGTGCGGGCTGGCGCCGGCTGGCCAAGCGGTTTCAACGCAAGTTCGTGCACATTCCGCTGAGCCAGTTCGGCGACTCGACTGTGCAACAACTGCGGATGGCTCACGTTTTGAATGGCAAGCAGGTGCGCAGCTACGCAGCCCATTTCATTCGCAAGGCCTAGTCTCACTCTTGAATGACTTCTTTGACCTTTTGGACGAAGTGGGGAGCCTTGCCCCCTTGGCCAAGCTCTTGAGCCTTCTTGTCGGCCTGCTTCCTCTGGCTGTATTCGTACAAGGCGACACGCTTCAGCGACTGATTGAAGACGCCCCAAAATAATTTGACCCGAACGATTGCGGCTTCCTTTTTGCGGCTTCGGCGAACGGGCTTCTTTTCTGCCGCCTTTTTTTCGGCAGCCGGCTTATCCTTATCCGCCTTTTCGGCGGCCTCTGCCTCTTCGCGCAACGCCATGCGATTTAGAAGTTTACGTGCCATGTCACCACGTCATTCTGTTGGGTCAGCCGTCGCAAGCACTCCCCCATTGGGAATGCCTTGAGAACTGCGGGGGACATGATATCGAATTTACCGTTGGTCCGCCAGTTGCCCGTTCACTGACTTGCTGCCCGCACCGATCAACGCCGTGCCCCTCTTCATCCGTGTGTGCTTTCATCCGCGTGCAATCTGATATTGAAAAGACTTCGCACACGGATCGAGTCACACGGATGAAGTTCAATGCCGCGAGTTCGCAACGCCATCCGCCACGTCAATTACGATCTGCCGATTATCAGCCTTCTTCCTGAATTGGCTCGGCGCCAGGAGGTGGTGTGCCGCCGCCAGCACGAACGTATCGGCTACGTAGTCGCGCATATTCGTCGGGCGACGGCAAGTCAGCGGTCGTCGCTCCCTGGGACACGGCTTCCTCAAAGAGCTGCTGCAGGAATGGGCGGCACCATCCGCATCCCGTACCGGCACCGAAGCATTCACTAAGCTGCCCTGGACGCTTTGGTTTCTCAACTCGCAGAAAGTTGACGACCTTGCGTCGTGACACATGAAAACACAGACAGATTTCGCGATCGAGATCGTCCATCAGGGTTGTGCTTCTGTGGCGGTTGCCAGTAATAAACCGATTCGACAAGCGGACTCGAATTGAGGAACATCGAGTCCTTCGCTCGTCATATGGGGATTGATTTGTCCGCAACCCAGCGTGACCGTAGGAATTCCATGACTGGAAATCCAATTGGCATCCAGCCCGCCGTTGGTCACTGCCCGATACGGTTCCCCGCCAATTGCGCGGATCGCCTGGTCCGCCGACACCACACAGGGTTCGTCGTCTGCCAGTTTGAACGATTCGTAATCGAGCCGCCCGTCGAT
>CAZFLF010000698.1:0-4436 GCA_964519825.1 uncultured Pirellulaceae bacterium
CTTTGCTCAGAAGCAGCTCGAGAAGCACCGGTGACTGGTTCGCTATGGCAAGATGAAGAGGAGTAACGCCATAAAGGTTTGCGGCGTTTGGATTCGCGCCGGCCGCCAGCAGCTTCTCGGCAATCTCTGCGTTACTTCGCATGATGGACCACGCCAGAGGCGTGGCGCCGTCATCGCCCTTTGTGTTGACGTCCACGCGGCGAGTAATCAATCCCGTGACGGCCTGCAGATCATCTCGCACGACCGCATTGAGCAGTTCGGAGCCGCCGTCCTTTACTGCTGGGTCGTCAGCTCGGCGCGCGATCCCATACGATGCCGCCACACTTAAGATCGCCCAGGCAGTGGCTACCGTGACAAGCCGACGTTGAGCTGTTCTGGCTCGCACTTCACACCTCCAGCCGATTAAGCCGGCCCGTGCTGTCCCCGAGCTTCTCGGTCGGAACTCCAACCTTGTCAAGCAAGCTCAAATAAAGATTCGTCAAGGGCGGCTCCCCTTCGTACTTCACGTAGCGCCCACCAGCGACACGGCCCGCGGCGCCACCGGCAACGATGATTGGCAAATCGTGCTGGCTATGAACGGTGGGGACGCTGAGGTCGCTGCCATACACGAGCAGCGAGTTGTCGAGCATCGTGGAATTACCCTCTTTGATTCCGTCGAGCTTACCCAACAAGTACGCGAACAAGTCCGATTGGTGCACGTTGATCTTCGCCAATGCGGCGACCTTTTCAGGTTCGAAATTGTGATGCGAGATCTCGTGATGCTGCATGGAGATGCCGAGTTGAGGATAGGTATTGAGCGAAGCTTCGGCGTTATACAAGAACGTCCAGACTCTCGTCAGATCGGCTTGCAGTGCCAATACCTGCAAATCGAACATCAACCTCACGTGATCGGGCCACGAGTCGGGAATGCCGGCGGGGCGAACTGCTTCGGGGAGGTCGACAGGCCGCTGCTGCATCGCCATCTGAATACGCCGTTCGATGTCGCGAATCGATTCCAGGTAGTCGTCCAGCTTTCGGCGATCACTGGGTCCCAGTCGTTTCTTGAGATCCGTGATTCGTGCGACAACCTCGTCCAGAATGCTCCGATCTTCTGCGTTTCGACGTGCGGAAGCCTCGGGGTCGATTTTGCTGCTGTCTCCAAAGAGACGCTCGAACACCACGCGGGGATTTATCTCCATTGGTAGATTCTGCGTGGCCGTCTTATAGCAAGGCGACCCGTGATACATCATCGGCTGCGTGCTCATCTCGAGCGACGCGAATTGTGTTTCTCGGCCGAGCACCTGCGCGGCCAACTGATCGACGGAGATACCCACATGGACCTTGCCGCTCGTGGGCTCGCAACCCGTCATGTAGGAGGCCATTGCGCGATCGTGAAAATCCGTCTTCGTACGATCCGGCGAGGACGTGAGGCCGCTTGTCACAATAAACTTCTCGCGGAACGGCGCCAGCGGAGCCAGTGCTGGACTCAACTGGTAATTCGCACCTTCGCCGACAGGCTTCCAGTTGGCGACGTCGACACCCAAGGGGTACATGATGAATCCAAGACGACGCACCGGTGCGGCGGCGCTCAGCCGCTCCGGTCCGAAAGCGGGAATCATTGCGTCGAGCAGCGGCAAAGCCAGCACCGTACCGGCGCCGCGGAGAAACGTTCGACGATCAATGCACTGTTTCATCACGATCATGACTGCTCCTGTGCCTGCCGCATGCGAAACGGCACGCTGTTGACAATGCCGACGACGAGATCTTCAAACGTATAGCGGCCCGGTGCTGTATCTCTGAGAATCTTGCGGATCGCCGGCTGATCCCTGGCGTCCAGCTGGCGGCCCAGCGCGAAGGTCATCAAGCGTGACGCGATGGACGCGGCGAACTCATCGCCGCGCGACAGGAGGAATTTTTTGAGTCCCGCCGCGCCATCGAACGTGTCACCACTTGGCAGTGTGCCTGAGGAATCGATCGGTCCTCCCGCGTCTGCGGTGCGCAACCGACCGATCACGTCGAATTTTTCGAGCGCAAATCCGAACGGATCCATGCGCGCATGACAACTCGAGCAGACGGGACTGGCACGGTGGCGCTCCACTTGTTGCCGCGCCGTCAGCGGTTTGCCATCAACGGCACTCTCGTCGAGCGGAGGCACACCCGGCGGCGGCGGTGGTGGCGGCGAATCGAGAAGATTCGCGAGAACCCAATTGCCCCGGAGAACAGGCGACGTCCGATTCGTGTGCGACGTCATCATCAGGACGCTGCCCTGTCCAAGCAGGCCACCACGCTCTGGATAATTGGCCACCGAAACGCGCCGGAACCCCGGGCCGACGACTCCAGGAATACCGTAGAGTTTGGCGAGCTGCTCGTTCACAAAGGTGTAGTCGGCGGACAGCAATTCCAAGACGCTTCTATTTCCTGAAATCACGCTTTGCAAAAACAGCCGAGATTCTGTCTGAAAGGCGTCGGCAAGGGACTCGTCGAACTCCGGATATGCGCTAGCGTCTGGACGCGCATCTTTGACAGCACGAAGCCCAAGCCACTGCACCGCGAAATTATCGACGAGCGATTGCGCCCGCGCATCCGCGAGCATCCGCCTCACCTGCTGCCTGAGAACCACCGGGTCAGCAAGCTTCCCCTTCGACGCCCAATTCAACAACTCATCGTCGGGAATTGAACTCCATAGGAAGAACGAGAGCCGTGAAGCAAGCTCAAAAGGCTTCAACGAATAAACGGCGCCTGGCTTTGTATTCGCCGGTTCTAGTTCCACACGGAACAAGAAATCCGGAGCGACGAGAATGCGGCGCACGGCGGCGGCGATGGCTTCGTCAAAACTGTTCTTCAGCCGAGTTTGCCGGTATGTTTCGAGCAGCGTCCGCAGGTCCTCGTTCGCAACGTCTCTTCGGTACGCCCTGCGCGCAAGCGTTGAAATAATCCGTGACGCGCAGCCAGCTTCTTCAGATTTCGCCGTCGGTCGGCAGATGAAAATCTTTTGCCGGCTCGGCGTCGATCCGACTCCGGTCGGATCGTATGGCCCAGAGATTTCGACGCGCTCGATCTGCGGCGGGCCTACCGTACCGTTAGCGGCTTCGTTCGGCGGCGGTCCGCCAATCTCGAAGCGCTTCACACGCCGACCGTCCACCATCATGTCGAGGTTCGCTCGCACGGCCGAGCCTTGCGGATCCACGGGCCCGCCCATGGCGACGAGCCCTACGTTCGTCGCAGGTCCCTCTCGCTCAGCAAAGTCGTCGGGGAATGTGGCGATGAAGGTGTGCACGCCTGCCTTCACCGCGGTCCGGTTCTGAAAAAACCTCACGCCTTCAGTCGGTGAGAGAACAGCAGTCGACGCCGAAAGAAACACTCGGAGAGCGTACTGGCCGTCTCGAGGAAAGTAGTACCGAACGGAAATTCCGCCTCGAGTACCAAATGGCATCCCCTCCCCCTGCCACGCGAGCTGAGTCTTCGTCGGGAAAAACTCATCGGTCACGGGAGAGGCATCGCCAAGGCCGATGGTGAGGTCTGTGATTTTTCGGGCCAGCTTTAGGTACCTTTCGAGTAACACTGGCGATATCGAAAGCGCATCTCCAATGTTGTCGAACCCTCCCGCCACGCCGTCCTGCGGCAATTCAGTTGATAGCGGTGAGTCGAATGCCAACAGATCGCGGAGTGCATTACTGTACTCGGTGCGGTTCAGGCGGCGAATGACCGGCCGGCCGGCGTAGGGCGTTCTCTTCGCGGCTGCATCAAGCTCTGCGACCAGCTCCGCAGTCACTGAATCGAGGACTGGCTGATCGGGACGTGGCCGGCCAGGAGGAGGCATTTCTCCAGACCGGATCTTCCGTATGACCTTCTCCCAGATCTCAGGATGGGCTGCCGGAGCTGGATCAACTCCCTGGAGGACCAACGCACCGGCTTTTACTTTCTCGTTGTGACACGTCGCACAATATTGATCGACTAAAGCGGTGCGAGGAGACTCCTGTGCCCGGACCGCGCTGGAAGCAATAAGCAGAGTGCTCCCGATTGCAATCGACAAGGCGGCCCAGGCCAAAGCTCTATATGTCATAGGTGAGATATGATTTATCATTATAGCCCGGAATTGGAGATCAACCTTAATTAATACCTTCCACTTAATTAATACCTCCAGAATTTCGGTCAGTGACGATGGTTTTTGAGGTGCTCGCTGTCGGCGATGTCCTTGTCCCGCTTGATAGCGGCGCTCCGCTGATACGCGCGTTTCGATGACGCGGCTTTCGTCCCCTCAGTAATCCCTGTAAACATCGAAATTAACCGATCCAGATCGACCGCGTTGCATGCGGGACACGTCGGCACGGTGCCGTGCAAAACCAATTGCTCAAATTGGTGCTGGCATTGCCGACACCGATATTCGTAGATGGGCATTTTTCGGAACTTACTTCCTGCTCGTCACCGAGCTGAGGAGCCGTTGGGGATCCCCAGCT
>CAZFLF010000699.1:0-4423 GCA_964519825.1 uncultured Pirellulaceae bacterium
AACCTCTAACCTCTAACCTCTAACCTCTAACCTCTCCCAATGCCTCGCTCCTGGAACTTGCTGGAAACCAATTACGCACACACGAAGGAACATCGATTCGAAGTCGCCGTCCTTCCATTCGGCGCGACCGAGCCGCACAATCTGCACCTCCCCTACGGGACCGACGTCTTCGAGGCCACGTTAATTGGCGAGCACGTCTGCGAGGCAGCTCATCGGCGCGGCGCGAACGTTGTGCTACTGCCGACAATCCCGTACGGCACGGAGACGAATTTGCGAGCGTTTCCTCTGGCGATGAATCTCAACCCATCGACGTTGTTTCAAGTACTCAAAGACCTGGTAGCGAGTCTGGAGATCAGTGGCGTGTACAAGCTGCTGCTGCTCAACAGCCATGGCGGCAACGATCTCAAGCCGATGTTGAGGGAACTGTACGGCCAGACTCGCGTGCAGATTTTTCTGTGCAACTGGTACCAGATGATCGCGGACCAATACGCGACGATCTTCGATCAGCGAGACGATCACGCTGGAGAAATGGAGACGTCGTTCATTCTGGCATTTCGACCGGACCTGGTTGCCCGGCACGAGGACGGCTCGCTCGCCGCGGACGACGGTGCGACGAATCGTTCGCGATTTGAAGCGGTGAATCAGGGCTGGGTTTCGATCACGCGCCCGTGGCATTTATTAACCACCAACGCCGGTTCTGGCAACCCGCACGCCGCGACCCCGGAAAAAGGCCGGCAGCTAATGGACTTGCTAGTCAACCGCTTATCCGACTTTCTGGTCGAACTATCGGCCGCGAAGATCGACGAGCGGTTCCCGTTTGCCCCGTAGCCGTCACGCTCCCGTCACGCTCCGACGTGAGGTCGCTCGCGGAGTCAAGAGACTCTCGCCTTCCAAACCCTTTCGCAAGGGGAACTCGTCTTCGATGCCGAGCTACGTCACGTCGGAGCGTGACGGCTTCGATAGCGTGACGACGACGCACTCCGATTCCCAAGCGAATCCGTGCGTTGACCACATTCCGCACCAACACTAAACTTGACGCACACATGGTGGGCTTAGCTCAGTTGGTTAGAGCATCAGATTGTGGATCTGAGGGTCGGGGGTTCAAGTCCCCTAGCCCACCCCTGTTAGAGCCGTAAATCATAAGGGTTTATGGCTTTTTCTTTGCGCCCGTCAGAATGCAGAATTGGCTTGCAGCTACTCCATCCGCTGCACCTAAACTCAATCCAATCTTCGACCAATTAGCTGCTAGAAGTGGCACCGCCGCCGAAGATTTCGCGCGATATCCGTTCTTCGAGAATCTATTGCTGCCGGAGTAGGAGCGGAAGTGTAGTCCGTGAGAAGATAGAACGGCCTGCGCATTCGAAAACGGAGGTACTGAGCGTGCCCCTGTAATTTCCCTAGTCGTTGTTACGACAGAATAGGTATCGAAACAATGAATGGGGATTTCGATCAGATGTAGCTGAAGAGGAGACGCGCAATCACTCCACCAATTCCCAACTGGTTGGAAATTGTATCCGAGCATGAAGCAATGCTTTGGCAAACAGTTTTTCGCCTGCTTAACCATCGTGAAGATACTTTGGACTGTTGCCAGCAGGTTCTGCTGGAGGCATACGAATACACCAAAGATCACCAAGTCGACGAATGGGGTGCGTTCCTCAGAACAATGGCGACTCGGCGAGCGATTGATGGAATCCGGAAAAAAGCCTCTGCCCAATATGCTCCGTGCTCGCTTCAGGATATGGCTGAGCCCATCACACATGTCGATTGTCCGGTCGCAAGGGCTGAGGCGACTGAATTAATGGATCGATTACGCGTTGCGTTGGCTCACCTCCCACAACATCAAGCGGAAGCCTTTTGGCTCAGCTGTATCGAAGACCTTTCCCACGATGAAATCAGTCGCGAGTGCTGGTTCACCGGGCACGTATCCGCCTTGCGTCACTTCTAAGCACAAACCATTCCAAAGCAGGAGCGGAATATGAATGACACGCCGATGCCTCCAGATGAACACGTCTTGGATCGTGCGATTGGCGAAATTAGGCAATTGCATGTGCCAGTGTCGCCCGGCGCGCAATCGCTGCTGGTTCGGACACGGACGGAATTAGTGAGCAAGAGCCCTCACGGGCCAAAAAGACGCATTCCTCGACGCGCCATTCCTATCATGGCTGCGAGTATGGCCGCGATCAGTTTCTTCGTTGGCTGGCTCTTGTGGAATTCATCAAGTCCCATTGCCCTGGCACAAGTTATTGAAGCCGCAACAAAACATCGGATCGTTCGATACGATCTGAGGTCATACGTCCGAGGTAACGACGTTGCCCAAACTATGTGTGTTTGCTACGTCGATCTAAAGCTACCGCGTTCTCGTTCCGAGCGACGAGAAGTGGGTATGGTGTTTGTGCAAGACAATCGTAAAGACCGAATGTTGGTTTTGCAGAATCGAGGACGTGGTTTTGCACTGTTGATGCGCATTCCCGATATCAAGGTTATCACTCACGTCAAGACCGACAAGACTTTTTTAGAGATACTGCGGTCGCTTCGAGAAAACAAAGCCACAACGTTCAACTCGGAGTTGTTCGATGGGCGTCACGCAAACAAGTATTCGCTAACGATCGATGAGACGAAGTCTGTCTTATGGGTAGATGCTAAAACCAACCTGCCAATCCGGATTGAGTTTGAATTCCTGAACCCACCACGCGGTGCAGTGGAAGACAAGTGGGTGTACACGGGTTTCGAATGGGATGTCGACATCGAAAACCTAGATGACTTCTTCAGTTTGGAACCCCCTGCGGGTTATATCGTGGAACGGGACTGAGCCAGCCACGGCCTTATGAAATCCATCACGTTCGTAGGTAGTCGATGCCTTCGAACGGTGATCTGGCTTCCGACGCAGCCGTGAACAGAGCAGAAACGGTGTCAGAAACATTCCTGACACCGTTTGGCACCCGCTTATGCGAGTGTAGCCGTTGGAAATGACGGAGTTCACCCCACCGAATCCGCGCAGCTCAGTCCGCTCCTCCGGCCATCGGTAACCATGATGTTTTAGTCCTCCTTGCGTTTTCCTGCGTCCTCTGCTTGCGAGAAAATGAAGACACTTGGTGGCAATTGGAAATAATTCGCAAATTTTCGGACATTGCCGATGCTGATATTTCGGCGGCCGATCAAAATGTCGGTGATTGTTGAGCGCGGGATCTGTGTCTCCGCAGCAAGAGTCGCGTTTGTAATACCGCGAGACTCGATCAGATGCTCCAACATCTCGGCCGCCGAAAGCTGTGGCGTCGGATGCTCGCGGGACTCGTATTGCTCGACCAGCATCGATAGCAGTTCGAGCATCTGACTTTCGTCGCGGCTCAACTCTGGCTTGGACATCAGCCTGTCAATGAGCTTGTACGTTCTTTCCAATGCCGCTTTTGACGTGATCGGACGCGGCTCGATTTGAACCAACAAATCAGCGTAGCTTGAGACTTTTTCGGTCATGCGCAGCAGTCCTTCTTCCAGCGATCCTTGTCATATTCCGCATGCGTTAGAAAGTGTTTCACTAGCAAAGTTCCGTTTGTCCATTGGTTCGCATAACTGACCTTCAAAATGAACCTGTATTTCGGGCCACATACATTGAATACCAGACAGCGGCCAACCTGATCCACAGCCGGATAGTCAACTCGCACGTCTTCGATGCTTTCCCACCGCGCCTTCGATGCCACATTCCACCACGCGTCCAGCCACTTCGCAGCGTCTGGATAGTCGTGTTTTGCTTTCGTTATCGCCGGGCGAGCTATCACGTGCATCCATGTCAGTCCTTTATCGACTCGCTTATTGACGCCACTTGACAAGTATGTTCGCAAAATGCGAACAAGTCAAGGGCTGTACGATTTGGCCCGACAGTTTTCTGCCGCGTGAGCTGGATTATTGATCAACAACTCAGCGTTACAACCGATTTCACTAAACTGCAGTGCTCAGCTTAATTTCAAAACGTGACTCGCAGAAAAAAATGGCAATCATGGAAATAATTAATATCGGAAGCGCATCTATTCCATCGTTGGACGGCAATGAATTCTGTGCGAACCTGTTTGTGGGCTTCCACGTCTAACCATGCAGAGAATCGACGGCCAAAAACTGCTGTCGATTGCGAACAAGGATAAGGAATATGTCAACTTTAGCGACAAGAAGCATATCCGAACGAGATTGCGTAGGTGGCTTGGCCTATCAACCGGCGAATAGTCTCCCCGCGCATTCATTGCGCTTGTGACGCCCGCATATTCTTAGGGACTGGCCCAAGAACAACCCGGTGTCGCAAGCGTCGGGTTTTTTGTTGCGCCGGCGTCAGACAGTTGGCGATCACAGTTCATCTCGGAGTTTTTTTGATTCCCAGAAAGACGGGCTGGTAGCTGAGACGGTTTAGCGGCGGCCTGAAGAGCCGCAGACGAGGATT
>CAZFLF010000700.1:0-4421 GCA_964519825.1 uncultured Pirellulaceae bacterium
CGGGATACGTGTCGATGATCACCGGTGTGGCGCCAACCAACTTCACCAGCGACTCGTACATCACGAAATACGGGTCGAAGATGACCACTTCGTCACCGGGGTTTAGCAGCGACCACATCGTGAGCACGAGGCCGCCACTGGTCCCGGACGTGACAAAGACCTTGCGTTTGCCAACGCCATATTCGGCATCAATTCTGGCCTGCAACTTGTCTCGCAAGACGGGCATGCCTTGCGTGAGGGCGTACCCATTCTTGCGGCTCTGAATGGCATCGATGCAGGCCTGGCGGACCTGTTCCGGTACGTCAAAGTCCGGTTGGCCGATCGATAAGTTGATCGGATCCTGCATCTTTGCGGCCAGCTCAAAGACCCGACGAATGCCGCTGCTATCAAAGGCTTTTGTCCGTTCAGCGATCCAGGGGTGGCTCATAGCCGTGGGGTTTCCTGTGCTGGGTAAAGAATCGTCTCGCGAGGAAGCCTTTCATCTGCTAGCAAGCAAAGCACTTGCGGCAAATTGGGCGGCAGAGTGCAGCGTCATCAGTGGGCTGCGGAAAGTGGGGGTCTCAAGTTAGCGGCCGCGCGCATTTCTGTCCAAGGAATTTTTCATGGCGTTACGGAACTTGCATTTGTTCCCCTGCGTCCAATCTGCCGAATCGGTCAGAACGTTACGGTTGGAAATGTCGCCAAAGTTCGAGGCCTGCGGCGATTGGAACAGTTTAGAGGAGCAAAAGAAGATGGCAACGGCTGAGCTTGGAATGGTTGGATCGATGCCCGTTTCGGTAATCACACTGAAGAAAAACGTGGCTAACGGACGTGTGTTGCACCGAATACGAGAAATCAGGTTGCGGGAAGGGGTTTCACTGCGGAGCGCTGCTCGGCAGATGGGAACCGATATTCGCAGCCTGCGACTACAGGAGCAGGAGTCAACAGACCTCCGTCTGAGCGATCTGCACAAGTGGCAAAAGGCGTTGGATGTTCCACTAACCGAACTGGTGACCGACGACGAATTGCCGTTGTCGCAACCAGTCATGGAACGTGCCCGT
Organism: uncultured Pirellulaceae bacterium; assembly: GCA_964519825.1. Lineage (GTDB taxonomy): Bacteria > Planctomycetota > Planctomycetia > Pirellulales > Pirellulaceae > CAZFLF01. The sequence continues at coordinate 1,041 of CAZFLF010000700.1, forward strand.
TTGATCCGGCTGATGAAAACAGCCGCCGCAATTCATGAACGGGCGCCCAGTCTGGGCATCAAACGAATGGCCCACATGCTCGTCGAGCAATTGGTAGAGATTATGCCCGAATTGCGCGAGGTCAGCCCCTGGCATCAATTCGGTCAGCGGCGCAGTCTGGACGAGTGTGGCCGCATTATGGAACGAACAATTTCAGACGATCTAATGGACCACGGTTCGGACCACGATTAACACCTCCGGGCAGCGGGAGTACCGGCCCGACTGCCCGTTGACGAATCCCGCCGACGTGTTTCCTGCGGTGAATCGGCTCGCGTGCAAAAACGCGAGCCGATTTCATTTGCAGCAATTGGGATCGGGAGTCTGTTTCGAACCGAGTTAGAAAGCGATCCACTTCCTTGCCGCGAAGACGGGTAAAAAGATAACGGGTAAAAAGATGGGCTATGATATGCCCCACCGGGCTGTCATCTTTCTACCCGTCATGTTTTTACCATTCATTCCGACACCTTTTTCGACTGAATCGCTAACCACCGTTGAAGCGGTTCTTCGAAAAAAGACTCCCGACCCCCTCGGCGCTTCTTTTTGCTGTCAGGTGTTTTACGATGTGCTGATCCACGGCGTGAAGAAACTCTTGGTGCGAAAGGAATGAGCCATGGTTGAGCCGAAATCAGGAATGCAGTCTGGCGCCAAAACTGCCGGCATCGGCGGTCGACGGGAGTTCTTGTTATCAGCGGGAGCGATTGCGGCGGCGTCAGCATTGAGTCACGCTGCCGACGATGCACCAGCTAAGGCCAAGCCGGCGCCTGCCGCGAAGACTTCGGGTGGGCGGGCCGGCGGCTATCCAATTGGAGTGTCAACCTACTCATTCTGGCAGTTCAAGAACGAAGATCTGCGCGACATCGAGAAGTGCATTGATCTGGCCGCCGAATGGGGCTTTGACGCCTTGGAGATCCTGCATCGCCAAATGACGAGCGAAGAAAACGGCTATCTACAGCGACTGAAACGCAGGTCGTTTGTAACTAGCGCCCAAGACAGTATTCGTTCAGACCAAGACGTATTACGGAGGTGGACTCTGGTACTCTCTGGAACTCGATTACGCCCGCATTGCCGCGATGCTTCAGCGACACCATTATCGCGGCTTTATCTCACTGGAGTTTGAGGGTAAGGAAGACCCGCGAAACGGAATTCCGCGCAGTTTGTCGCTCATGCGAGAGCACTTTGGCTAGAACCTGGTTCCAAGAAACAACACCACCCCGGTCACATCCAAGTGATCGGGGCAGCAGGTTTTTTTTCTGGTGGTCACGATGCGGTGGCAGCAGACTGGCTAACTTGCATCGTCATCGTCCAGCGCGAGCGGGATAGCAATTGCGGCAGCAACCACGCCGGCCAACACCCACGGGTTCGCCAGCCATCCAATCGCACTGCCGTGGCCAAGTCCGCCCATTTGACTGCGAACGACTGTTCCATTGGGCATGACCATCGCAACTTTTTGTGCCGCAGGAGGCGCGGTCCGCGGTGCCCAGAGACGATACGCTCCAGATCCCACTGGCGTTTGGACTTCATACAATCCGCCGTTGAGTCCCTGGACCGAGAATTGGCCAGCCGCGTCGGTTTCCGTTCGGGCAGCCACTTTTCCCTGGTGCGAGATAACTACTGGTACTGCTGCACGGGCCACACCTTGTTCGTCCACCACGGTGCCGGTGAAAACGCCGCCCACTTGTAACGCAACGTCCTGGATTCTGGATTGCGCTGCAGCGGTTGGGGCAGCTGCCGGGGGACTCGCCTGGGAGCCCGCGGCTTGCGCAAGTTGCGCTGACAGCATGCCAGTGCAGGTCGCCACGACGACGCATTTGCGAAGAAATCTGGAAAGTTTCATGTCCATTCCACCTGTGTCATTTGCTGATGAGACGTGATCTTGCCACCACAGGGCTATAAATCGACCGAACAATCCTGCGTCTCCAGCAAAATCGTTACGTTCGTTGCAGATTCACAAAAGACCTTCACACGTTCAAGAAACAGCATCGGCGTCTTGCTAGCGATAACTTGCAAGACGCCGATGAAGATCGAAGGAATTGTGAAAACAGCCCGCTAGCTAGCTGAGTTGTGATCGAGCGAAACGGCAATTACGGTTCCCGCAATGCCGCCAACCACGAGTGCCCCAACTCCCAGGTTCGTCATCGCTCCATCTTGGAGGAGCTGGGCGCGTGCTGTCCAGTTTTGTGGAACAAGGAGGACTGCCTGTACCGACGACGGCGGGGCCGTTCGTGGCGACCAGGCGCGAACCACACCAGCCGCCCCGTCGGTGGAGACAACGTAAACGCCACCCTTCAGGCCCTTCAGCGCGAATTGACCGTTCTGATCGGTCGTGGTCTTCGCGACTTCGTTTTTGCCTTGGTGCAGGGCGATTGGGGCATTGGCCATTACCTGACCTTGCGGGCTGAGTACCTGCCCCTGCAGAATGCCGCCGTCAACTAGCGACACATCGATGATCGACGGCGTAGCCTGTTTGGTTGTGAGCTGTTTTTCGGCGCCATTAACAAGTCCGGAATTTGGCACCAACAACCCTACGGTGGCCAAACCGACACATGCGCTGTGTAAGTATTTGGTTAGTTTCATATATCGGATCCTTCACGCGAATCACTGGCGAGGTGGAGTGCAAGACACCGAGGGTTGTATCGGACCACTTTCTTGCGGACATTCAGATTCCTTACTTCCCCCCGCAAAGCTTGCCAAACTGTGTGGTTTACCCGAAAGGTACCGATCGGATCCCGGAAACTGGTCGGTCTGAGTAATTTCTACTCTACTTCTCTTTCTTGTTGTCGCACTTTATACCGTGCACGAGCCTGAGCGAGGCATGTATCGATTGCAGTGAATCTCGCTTGTGCCCGCTCACACAATTGTCTGACGTACGTCGTCGACCGAGGAATTCGCCCGTGAACCAAGGCGCCAACACATCACCTTCCCCATCACCGACCAGCGGTCGCCTGCGTTTGGGAACCCGCGGCAGTGCGTTGGCTCGCTGGCAAGCAGATTGGGTCGCCGCTCGACTGCATGAATTGGGCTCGGAAATCGAGTTGGTACTGATCACGACTACTGGAGACGTGACCGAACATCCATTGAGCGCGGTGGGCGGACAGGGGCTGTTCACCAAGGAGATTCAGCGGGCGCTGCTGGACAACCGGATTGATCTCGCGGTGCATAGTCTCAAAGACCTTCCGACTGAGCCGGTCCCCGGGCTGACGCTGGCCGCGGTGCCGACGCGCGAGAGTCCACGTGATGTTTTGGTTGCGGCACAGCCTGGCGGCATCGATGCGATTGCGGCGGGATCACGGATCGGTACCGGGAGCCGTCGTCGGCAATCCCAACTGCTTCATTTCCGCAGTG
>CAZFLF010000701.1:0-4394 GCA_964519825.1 uncultured Pirellulaceae bacterium
GCCAGCGATTGAAGTCCAATTCCAATCTGACGCAAATTGTTCTGACAGGTCGATTGCCGTGCGGATTCGCGGGCTGCATTGATAGCCGGCAACAGCAATGCTGCCAGGACTCCAACGATCGAGATGACGACCAGCATCTCAACGAGCGTAAAGCCAATCCTTGGCACTCGTGAGTGAGTGCAATCGGGTCGCTTGCACTGGGTAATCCATGCCATGAAGGTCTCCTTGGTTAATGCCACCACTGACAAGCAAGGTCGGAAATCGACCCGCCGCCGAGTGAAATTTCACGGCGGGCGTATTGGGCCGCGCAGGCATTAAGCTTGGATGAAAATCCGGTAAACAAACGAAGAGAAGTTCGCGAATACGGCGCGAAGCGGCCCATCAGACGCGGACGCGTTTCATCGTCTAACCGCAAGCTGCAGGCGTGCGCTGAACTGCGGCTGGGTGGCTGGCGGGTCAGCGAATGACTAACGTCTAAGTCCTTAGTCATTCGCACAGTCACCAGCCATCCTGGCGATATCTGGCAGTGCGACCGCTCGCGGTTTGCGATTAAGCAATCAATCGCGGCTGCGCAGCGACCCTGATCGGCAATATCTGAGCAAGCCGTATTGATGCGCCGCACCGCCACAGACCCACAGTCGGTCGACGCGTTGGTCAGGCTGTTCCTTGTTGAATGCCTCCAGGCTGCGCTGCGTTTCGCCAACGAGTTTTGCTAACGGTTGATCCAATGTCTCTAAGAGTGCGCCGAGTCGCCGGGCCTTTCCCAACTGGCGTTTGACCTCTTCCGCCTGTGCAAAAGTCAGTTTGAACTCGCGTGTTAGAGCTAGGTTCACATCATTTCCACCGCAGCGGAGAGTGCGGAACCAGATTCGGTCCCGCGAACAAATGACCAGATTGGCGGCGTCCGAACCAACATCCAGCAGCGCGATGCAGTTGGCCCCCTCCGCGGAATCGCCTGCGGAATCTGCGGCGAAGTGGTCGAATGACAGAAAGTTGTAGAGGGCCAGCGTTTCGGCCTGCAACGTATGCACCGACAAATCGAGTTGGACAAATGGCTGCAGCTGATCCCGGGTGTCACTCGAACGCATGGCGGCAACAACCACCGCCCGCAGTTCGCCGGGGTCCGCCTCACGTTCGTCTTGGGGATCGAGAGGATTTAGGACTTGATAACCCCAGGATAGGTCAGCCAGCGGAAAGGGAATCTGTTGAGTCGCCTCATAAGTCACGAGCTCGGCAATCTTTTTGTGCTTGACCGTCGGGATTTGGAAGAATCGGCCAAGTATCTTGGTGGCCTGCCCGTTGACGCAAATCGTTTCGTCCCCAGCCGGTTGATGTCGCTCCCGCCAGACTTGCAGGGATTCACGAATGATCTCAGCACGCTGGGTCTCCGCTTCGGGTGTGGCCAGATTCAGGCGATGTGGAATACAGTCGCTAGCCAGAATGGTAACACCCACTGCCGGACTGTCGGCGATGCCGAGCTTGATCGCCTTCAAGGCCGAACCGCCGATGTCTAAGCCCCAGGCAGATTGGATCGTCGGTGTCTTGCGGAATCGCCCGAGCTTTCCCAGCAGGCTGGTCGATTCGACGGGGGGGACTAAGTTGATCGTGATGCGAGCCTGGCCTAGTCCTTGCAATGCCAAACCTGCCGCAACAAAAAACGCTCCAGCTTGCCGGCGCAAGCCGTCGTCGACGGTGGAGTTGGCTCCACGAAGTCGGTGGAATCCGCCCAGCCAATCAACCGGTGGATCGAATTGCGGGCGGCTTGGTGCTGGAGCCCACGGAATAATCGGAAAGCGGCGATCCGCGGGCCCCTGCTGAAGACGCTTTTTCAATTCCGCGACTAGCTTCGGGACCTTGGTGTCTTGTGGGGCTAACTGAACCAGTCGCTGAGCAATTGTCAGCAATCCGCCGTCCGCATGAGGAGCGTACCGGAGTTCCGAATTCAGCCGGTTCAGTTCGCGCACATCGGACTGCAGTTTCTGAGTCGCTTCGTCCATCGCCGACAGGGGCATGTTTTGCAGCAGTAGACCGGCCTGCTCATATTCGGCGGCCGCCAGTGCTTCACGCACCTTCGCACCGACATGGTCGCGCACGCGCCCGGCCAGGATGCGGACTTTTTCATCTTCCGGCTGTAAAGTCAGGTATCGATCGATCTGCGGTGCGAGTTGAAACAGCCGGCGAGCTTCCACGTCGGCTGCGATACTGGTCCGCAGACTCTTGATCTCGCGATACGCGGAGTCCGCCGATTCCAGCAGTTGCCGACCGCGATCGGTACGAAACGCTGACGGGACCGACTGTAATCGCACCACCACTTCCTTGTACTTGCGTTGCGCCATCCATTTCTCGGCTTGCTGGGTCGCCTCCTCGGCTTCTTGCTCTAGCCGACTTCTTTCCTGTGCCAGATCGGTGGCCAGCTGCCGTGCCTCGGCCAATTTGCCGCGAATTTCCAGTTGCTCAGCGTCCGGCAGTGACCGCAACAATTGCAGAGCCTGTCCGTGGTCTCCGTTCGCGCGAAATTCGTTGGCTCGCCGGATCGCTGTCTCAATATCTGTTAAACGCGCTGCGACAAGTTCCTGGTACTTCGCGCCACAATTACCACAGAAGACTTCCCCCCCCGCGCATTCAGTGCCGCATTTCAGACATTTACGCCAGAGCGACTCTCCGCACTTTGTACAGAACCTGCGGTCCCGGCCGTTGGCTTGGCGACAAGCTCCGCACTCCACGGCATGCGCTGCGCCGTTCGCTGTGCCGTTTGATTTGCTAGACCGGCTCTCCGAACTGGCTTCGGCGTCCCTGGCCAGTGAATTCATCATGGGTTGTTTCTCGTGACACCTTTTGGCTCCAGACGTGGACCGAAAGGTTGTCGGCTGTTTCGCACAGAATGCGATGAAGCCAATGTGAATTTCAGGTGAAGTTGGCCTATGTCCCGCGATTCTTTGAATCAGTCCTCGGAACGACGGAGCGGCTTCACGGATTATTCACGCGTTGCTTGCGTTGATTTCATCGTGGTCTCAAAGCGTCTTCATACGAATGTTGAGAATCCACCGCACTGAAAGAGACCAACACGACGCACTGGGATTCGCCACGGCGAAAGGAGGTGACGCCCCAGAAAAACAGGAGCAGTCTACCCGGACGACAAAGAATGGAACCTACCTCAACCGGTTTCCACGGAAGGATGAGAGGCTTATGAGCAGAGATGAGGAAGTTTGTTTCAGTCACCAAGAGCGTTTCATTTACGAATCACACATGGAGAGAGTTCAGATGATGTCCAAATTAATGCGGAACTTTAAGGGTTTCACCCTAGTGGAAATGTTGGTGGTCATCGCAATCATTGCGATCCTAGCCGCCATTCTGTTGCCGGCGCTGTCCGCGGCTCGCGAAGCGGCTAGGCAGAACACCTGTCGCAACAATCTGCGTCAGATCTTTATCAGCCTGGCAACTCACGCGGACAACGACCCGAACGAACATTATGCCTCCGGTGCGTTTGACGGCAAGCGCGACGGCAGCATCGATACAATCGGCTGGGTCGCCGACATGGTCAACGGCGGCATCGGCAAACCGGGTGAGCTACTTTGCCCGTCGAACCCTGCCAAGTTGTCAGAGAAGATCAACGATTACCTTGGCACAATCACTATCGATCCTAATGAGGCCACCAGCGACTTGACCCGCATTACCGCCGGGGCGCAACCCGTCGTGATGGCCACCGCTGTGGGGCCTGCCCGTGCTCAGGCTGTGATCGACCACTTCCTCATGAAGGGCTACAACACGAATTACGCATCGAGTTGGTTCTTCGCCCGAACCGGACCGGCGCTCACGGCTACTGATACCGGGAACGACATTGTTATGACGTACCCCGCTACCCCCCTCTTCATCAAGGGTCTGAAGGACACGGAAGGGCCTTTGTCGCGACGAGTGGTCGACCAAAGTTATCACTCGAGTTCCAGTGTTCCGTTGATGTTTGACGGCAATGTGGGAGACCAGAAGGAGGCGTTCCTGGTAGCAAGTTTGGGGGCCTTTGGTAAGTCTGGCGATCGGATGGCTGAATCGTTCAGCGACGGTCCGGCGCAAGTCACTGGTGGCGGTACTCTGTGGCAGCCATGGGGCAAGACCGCGGCGATTACCGTGCACGACAGCGCGTTGGGCGTCAGCATCTTCGCAAGGGAACAACCTGCCACGGGTGTTTCTCCGACCTACCCCTGGGTCGACCTGCAGGATACGCGTGACATGGGTCCTGTCCACAACGGCAATGCCAGCGTTTTGTTCGCAGACGGCAGCATCCGGTCGTTCAAGGACTTGAATAAGGACGGCTACCTGAATCCGGGTTTCCAGATCTCGTCGACCGCGACACAAGTGCAGTTGGACAAACTCGGATACCGCGACAGCCTCGTCGAGCA
>CAZFLF010000702.1:0-4392 GCA_964519825.1 uncultured Pirellulaceae bacterium
TCAGAGGTCAGAGGTCAGTGGTCAGTGGTCAGTGGTCAGTGGTCAGTGGTCAGTGATCAGTGATCAGTGATCAGTGATCAGTGATCAGTGATCAGTGGTTTTCGTTTGGTCATTGGTCATTGGTGCTTGGTCATTCGTTTGTCTGACCTCTGACCTCTGACCTCTGCTTTATCGATTAACAACTCAAAGAGCCGTTCGTGTTCTCGCACGGCGCGATCGTCGCGGAACAGAATCGGCGAAGCTTGCTGAATCCTACGACCCAGGTCCGCACGCTGCTGGCGATCAGCGGCCAGTGCCACCGCCAATCGCACGTAATCTTCCGCGTCGCGCGCAATGGTCTCCGTGACTCCGATGCGACTGAGGCAACTCGCGGTGTATCGCCCGCGATGGTACGCCGACGGCAGGGTGATGATGGGTTGACCGATGGCCAGAGCATCGTAGGTTGAATTGACGCCACCGAAATGCGGTGGATCGAGCAGCACATCCGCGATATTTAAGAGTTGCAAATAGTCGATGAATTCCAATCGCGGCAGAAACACGACGCGATCAGCAACGTCGGACATGGTTTCTGCCAAACGGGATCGCACAATTTCGGCGGCGTACCCATGGCGGTCGCTCACAGTCACGACGATGCCACGACCGTCGTAGCGCAGAATCTCGGCGAGTAGTGAATCGAAATCGGGATGGAACTTCCCCATTTGCTGGGCACAGACATACAGGTGCTGTTGATCGTTGAAGCCGAAATCCCCGCGCGTTTTGGCGGGACTCGGTAGACGAGGAGGGGTCTGATAGGTCAGAAGTGTCGGCGAAAGCAGCAGCCGTTCGGTGTAATGCTCCGCCGCATTCTCCGGCTCGACGAGTTCGCTGCCGAGGTAGTACTCAACGCGGCGAATTCCACTCGTGACTTGTACGCCCCACGAGGTGCATTGAATCGGCGCCAACTGCAAAAACGGCAGGAAGTAGTTGGTTGCGTCCGTGCCGATCTCCCAAAAGTACAACACGGAGAATCGGGCGGCTTGAATTGCTTCGGCCGCGCGAGGAAACGCCGAGGGTATCAACACAAGTTCGACATCCCGCGCCAACCCTCGCCGGATCACTGCCTCGTTGGCACTCGGACAAACGACGGCGAGATCGAATCGAGCCGTGTTCAGGCGTTGAATAACTCCGCCGAGCGAGCGTAGGAACAGGCCTTCGTGTCCACTGGTTACGACAATTCCGACTCGTGGGTGGCTGACCCTTGATTGTGGTTGGAGCTTCGGCCAACCATCGGCAAAGACTTCGGCGAATGCCTCTTTGAGTGGCCGCAGATTGCCGTCCAGAAATTGCCAGGCGAACGCGGGTTCGGCGAGGCGCGAGTTTAGCGGCAACTGCTCAAGCCGCCGCTGTTCCTTGGCGAGTTGTGGCCACGATTTGAGTGCCCGGTGGCGATGAGCTTCCAACTCCGCTTGGGACCGAAATGCCGGCGGGCACAATGCCGACACGCGCAGCCGATGCCAGGAATTGTTGGGTTCGAGGCGAGTCAACTGCGCGTAGGTTGATTCGGCGTCCGTCACACGACCGACCAGCCGATAGGCGTTGCCCAAATTGAGCAAGGTCGCGACGCGCGAAGCCTGCAACTGCAGCGCCTGTTCGTAGGCCGCGACCGCCTCGTCTCCGCGATCGAGATCAATCAGCACTGTCCCGAGATTGTCGTAAGCCTCGGCGAAGTCGGGTTTGAGTCGAACGGATTGGTTGTAATGTTGCAGTGCCAATTCGAACTGTCCCGTCTCGCGCAGCACGTTAGCCAGGTTGTTGTGGATTTCCGGTGACGCGGGTTTCAACTGCAGCGCCGTCGCCAGACTTGCCGCCGCGGCGATCAGCTCGCCACGCTGCTGATAGGCATTGGCGAGGTTGTTGTGCGCCTCGGCGTAGACCGGCTGGAGCCGGATCGCCTCATCGAAACAGGCCACCGCTTCGTCAACCTCACCCTGTGCCAACAGCGCGACGCCGAGGTTGTTATGCCCTTCGGCGAATGCCGGCTTGATTGCCAGCGCTCGTCGGTAACATTCCGCCGCCTGATCAATGTTCCCCGTGTCGCGCTGCACGTTGCCCATGTTGTTGTGGGCTTCGGCGAAATCGGGACGAAGTTCGATTGATTGGTGAAAGAATGCCATGGCGTCGGTCAGGCGGCGCTCAGAACGGGCGATAATCCCCAAGCAATTGCGCGCCACCGCGTCGCGTGGATCGGCCAACATCGCTCGTTCGAAGCACTCCTTGGCTCGGTCCAACTGATTCTGCTGCAAGAACTGCACGCCCTGAATCACTGCGGCAGCATAGGTCTTGGATTTGTCGCGCTGGGTGCCTGGCGAACGTTTTGGTGAACGCTGCGATGACCGATGGTTTGGGCGGGTCATACGTGGCGGCTCCGGTCAACCAGTTCGCGAAACAAGCGCTCGTGCTCGGAGACCGCTTGAGGATCCTCGAAGAGTCGCCACCGCGCCTCACCGATGCGGTTCGATACCTGATCGCGCCACTCGCGGTCGCTCCCCAATCGCACCGCGATTCGCACGTATTCTTCGGCCGATCCTGCGACGCAATCGAGTACACCCATCCGGCGATAGCAGCCAAGCGTGTACCGGCCTCGATGGAATCGGGACGGCCAGATCACGATCGGCTTGTTCAACGACAAGCTGTCGTAGCTAGTCGTAACGCCACCGAAATGGATCGGGTCCAGCATTACATCGCACACAGCCGCCAAGCTCATGTAATCTTGGAATGCCTGCCGCGGCAGAAAGACGATCCGGTCGGCCACGTCCGGGATCTCGCGTGCAAATCGCTCGCGCAACCGCTGCGCGCCGTAGCCATGCTTATCCTGCGTCGCGACGACAACTCCGCAGGGATCTTGACGCAGGATTTCGGCCAGCAGTGGATCAAAGTCTGGATGAAATTTTCCCAGGTGCTGGACGCAGAAATACAAATGTTGGTCGGAACTGAAACCAAACGATTCGCGAGTTTTGTCGGTGCTTGAAGGGGCAACGGCAGCCTGATAGGTCAACAGCGTTTCGGCCCGGCACAGTCGTTCGCTGTAATGGTCTTGGGCATCGTCGGCCTCGACCAAACCGCTCGACAGGTATGCATCGACGTTTGGAACTCCGGAAGTGACTTGGATGCCCCAGGATGTGACTTGCACGGGCGCGAGGCGAAAGAACGGCAAGAAATAATTCAGCGAATCGGTGCAAATCTCGAAGTAGTGCAGCAAGTCGAACTGCTGTTCCCGGATTGCATGCAGTACTTTGTGGGGCTGTTCCGGCAATTCGACGATGCGGGCTTCGTTATCGCGAATTACCGCGCGGAGGAGGAAGGCGCTGGATGCGGTGCAAACGATTGTGCGATCGAACTCGTCCGCATTCAGACGCTTCAGAGTGCCCCAAATCAGTCGCAGGAACGCGACTTCGTGTGCCGGGGTGACGACGAAACCCAGCTTGATTTTGCCGCTCGTCGGTCGGGCATGGAACGTCGGGCCGGTGTAGCGAAAGATGTTGGCATAGGCTTCCTTGAGCCGCCGGATGTTACTGTCAAGGAATTGCAGGTTGTACGGAGGTTCATTCGCGACCAACAGCAAATCAGGCAGGTCCTGATAAGCGTGCGAACCACGTAGCGATGACCACTCGGCAAGGACTCGCTCCACGTATTCCGTTGCTTCCTCGCGGCTACTCCATACTGCCGGACACAACGTGGAAAGCCGCAATTTCGTGAGTGGCTTGCCGGACTGTCGATTTAGAATTTCACCATAACTCCTGGCGGCTAAGTCCATGCGATCCTGTTCGCGATACAGGTTGGCCAGATTGTTGTGCGCTGCCACCAGATCCTGTTTGGACCGAAGGGCGGCCATGAATTCCTTTTCGGCTAACACCGTGTGACCTTGGCGATGGTACATCGCGGCGAGATTATTGTGAGCCTCGGCGTAACCGGGACGCAGCTCGAGCGCCCGGCGCCAGGCCACTGCAGCCTCGTTGTCGCGTTCAAGGGCACTGAGCACATTACCGATCCCGAAATGGGCCTCCGCTGATTGTGGTTGGTGTTGCAATGCCAGCTCATATTCCGCGAGGGCCGCCTGCAGCTGGCGCTGGTCATAGAGCACATTTCCTAACCCGACGTGGGCCGCGGCGAACGTGAAATGGTGTTGGATGGCCATCCGATAACACGACGCTGCGTCGTCGAGCTTCCCCGACGCACGGAGTACGTGGCCGAGATTCAAATGGGCCTCCGGAGATGCCGGTTGGAGAGCCACCGCCTGACGGAGTGATTGCTCGGCGTCAGCGAACTGCCCGACGTGGCTCAACGCAAGACCAAGGTTGTTGTGTGCGGCGGCCAATTCAGGTTGCAGCCTCAATGCCTCGCGCAAGTGTTTCA
>CAZFLF010000703.1:0-4390 GCA_964519825.1 uncultured Pirellulaceae bacterium
GCGAACGGCAGCGGCATTCCGTGATCGGAAAGGAACAGGATGAGCGTGCGGTCACGTTCGCCGGAGGCGTCGAGTGCCGAGAGGATTTCACCCACGCCATCATCCGCCCGCCGGACGCTTGAGTAGTAATGCGACAGTTCCTTGCGCACCACCGGATCATCAAACAGGAATCCAGGAATCGGAACCTCCTCAGGCTTGAAGACACGGGTCGGCATATTGTCGTCCGGCACTGTCTCGCCTCGGCGACCTTCGGCATAGAACGGCTTGTGCGGGTCAGCGACGTTGATGACGAGGCAGAATGGCTTGCCCGCGGTTCGCGCAGCCTGGATACCCCGTGCCGTCACTGCACCGTAAGACTTGGACGCCTTTACGTCGAGCCTGCGCTCGTCGGGATCCGTGTCGAGGACGAGGTCCCAGCTGGGATACGGGTGATACGGCGTCGAGTGGGAAACCTTGTGCCGGATCGCCGTGAAGTATCCGGCGCTCTGCATGAGGTCCGCTAGGTGGGAATGCTTGGCGCCTGGCACCTGGTAAAAACCCTCGACACGCGTATTGTGCGGGTACAGTCCGGACCACATCACGTTACGCGAGGGCATGCAATTGCCAACGACGACGTGCGCGAAGTTAAACCGCATGCCTTGTGAGGCAAGGCAGTCAATGTTAGGAGAAGTGTCTGGCAGCTTGCACGCAAAAGCCCCAAGCGAATCGGCGCTCATATCGTCTACAGTGATAACGAGCACATTAAGCCTTTTCGCCTCCCCGGCAGAAGCGGACGAAAGAGCGAGGAGGTTTCCGAGCAGAAGCAGGGGAATCAGCACGCGTTTCATGGCTTTCAATTCTTCCTAACGCGGTCGAGCCGCAACAAAATAGGCGAGCCGACGGGCGTCAGCCCTCAGACGGTTCGGGAGCAAACGCTCCCCGGCTCGCCAGAAGATGAGCACACGGCGCACGCATGTTTTCGTTTCTCATTTCTCATTACTTTTTCTTCTTTTTCTGCTTGGGAGCATTCTCTGGATCGGTTTGTGCGAACGCGCGATCGAGTTCCGCGGGGCGAGACTCTTTGAACTGGTCGAGCACCGACTGCAATTTTGCCGCGCAACCAACCAGCAACTTGCTCAATCGCGCGGTCACCTCCAAGAATTCGCTCGTGACTTGACACGTCTCGTCAATACCTTCGCGCAGATTGTAGACCGAATTGGAAGCGTTTTGGAACCGCAGTGCAGGCATCACTTCTCCAGTGATTGTTCATTCGCATCAGCCGTATTGGTCCCGGAGTACCACGGCCGCCTGGCACATCGATTTCAGCTTCAAGTAGGCTTCGTCCAAATCCATCGGGTTTTGTACCGATGGTGAGAAACCGCAGTCGGGATGGAGCGTGATGCGTTCCTTTTCGACATACCGCATGGCAGCCCGCACGCGCGAGGCGACCTCCTCGGCTGTTTCCACTTTGCGATCGCAGTGGTCGATGCATCCCAGTCCCAGTCGTACCTGTTTGGGAAACTGGGCCAGCGATTCGACGCCGCCGGCCACGGGGCTCGCGAACTCCAGCGAAATCGTGCCGACGCGGACTTTGCGCAAGGCCGGCATGATCAGGTCGTAGGGACCTTCGCTGCCGTGCTTGCGGTCGAAATGCGCGTGGCAGAGATGCATGGCCGTATCGATGCCTTCGATCCCGTCGACCGTTTGATTGATCAGGTCGACGCACAGGTTCATCTCGTATTGCACGTCGGTGACCCCTTCTTTGCGGCGGAAATCGGGATCGACCAACGTGCACAGCCACGGCTCATCGAGCTGTACGGTGTCGGCGGCGGCCTCGCGCAGCAATTCGATTTCCCGTCGCAAGATCGGCACGCAGGCCGACATCAAATCTTCGCGCGTCGGGTAGGCTTTGCGTGAATGCTCGGGATGCCACATCCGCCGGCCAATAATGTAGGGAGATGGCAGCGTGGCTTTGACCCGACGCACGGTGCGCTGCCGTACAAAGCGCACTTCATCAACTGCGATCGGCCGGAAATACTCGATGGGCGCCACGACCGCCGGGTACGGCAACCCGCCGCTCGGATTCAAATCGTGTTGGAAACCTCGCACACGTTCGGCGAACACCTTCACGTAGCTCTCGCGGCGCCACTCGCCGTCAGTGATCTCTCCCAACCCGGCACGCTCCTGCAATAGGATCGCCGATTCGATCGCGCGGTCGAGCACTCGATCGGCCTCCTGCTGTGAGACGCGCCCGGCTTTACGGTCGAGAATCAGCTCCCGCAACCAGACAGGCCGAGGGAGGCTGCCGATGACCGTTGTTGGAAACAAGGAATCGTCCATAGCGTATCGAGCAAGTGGCCCATCGGGTCGCGAACCAGACGATCAAACTGGCGCGCGTCATGATCGCGTACGCGCACCAAAGTTGCTAGCCGGATTTTCTCGTCCGTCAGCACGCGGCTTGCCCAGCCGCAGATCACGCAGCCGTTTCTGTTCCACGGGGCGCAGGTGCTTGGGGCCGAGCCGCTAACTCAACAATCACTTAAACGTTTAATTGATTCGTTACAGTCGCGGTTCGCGCCGACATGACATCGCGGCTCTGTGATTCCCGCACCCCACTGAATTGCCTCGCATGTGTTTGCATCAATTTGCAATGATTTGCAATGCTTCGCGTGGGTTCGCGAGGTTTGCAATTACCGGAACCATGCGTGCATCGCTGCCAGTTCGAGTGAAGCCGAGCATGCGGCCGTGGATTCACCAGGATCAGCGGAGACGAGCTTTATTGGCACGGTTGGCAAACCCCGGGACAGCCGCCTCGGCAGCAAACCTGAGCGATTCTGGCGGCCATGATCGCCGCGTCTCAGATCGTCGCCGGCTGGCTGGCGACACATCGCACTCGCGTATGTTTGCAAGTTCTGGCATTTACTTGCAAACCAACGCAAATATGTGCACGGGCTCGCATCAGTCGGGCAGGCATCGGGCCTGCGCCCGATACGGCTACCGACCAGAGTGAATCCAGTGATGGCGTGTCCGCTCTGACTACGAATTTGCTGATTCGATGGAAGTTTGTGTGGTCATGCGGAGGCTTATATATAGCCAGAGGCGGGGTTCGTTCGAGGAGACGGAAGTAACGGTTGCGACCCTAATTCACCTCTGATTTCATTAGATCTGACAAACAGACACCTGTAATTTGAATATCCGCGTCAGCGGGAATTACGCCGTCGTCCGCCAGACGCCGGAAATAGTCTTGAGCCGCTTTCGGTGCAAAACGAAATAATGTTTGCAGATGCTCGCTCGTTAACTTGGATTCTCGTGGGCGACTTGCATTTATTGGTCCAAAGACCTCGCGCTGAATCTTTAAGGCTTTACTAGAGAATAGTCCCAAGTCTCGCATACGTTCGAGCTTTGGCAAAACAGTTTCAACCCACTTTAGCCATCGGCTTGCGTCTTCCAGCGTAACCTCGAACGGAGCGAGCCACCGTTTTTCAGTTGCATGAAAATCGGTGTAAAGTCCAGCTTGTCGGATTCGCTCGGCAGCAGGTGCGAGCAACCGTTGCCACATTGCGGCTGAAGCAATTAGTTCCGGATGTTCCCGTGCTTCATCATGGAAAGTATCTGCAATTGCAATGGTGGCCTTATGTTCGTGATCGCGAAAATAAGCCCACGCATCCGCCCAAAGCTGCTGGTTGTTTTTCGGGATTCTCGCCATCGATTGCAGTACGTGAACCTTACCTAGCTCTTCCATACAGGCAACTAACAGTGACATCGCTCGTCCGTACCGTCGATTGTCGAGCAGGAGTAGTGCATCTTCGTAAATCGAACGAGCATTTCTTAGAGACAACTCCATCCCCTCCGAGATCTGGTCAAAGTTCAAATGGCTTTTGTACCTCAGACAGAAATCACGTATTCCTTGAATTTGATCTTCATTAAGCATTTTGATGTTCCTTTTCGATTCTACAGGCAAAGAGAAATCGCCTCTGGTTCGAATAGTCGAACCAGCCGCAGGAGGTTCCAACAGGTCATCAAGTGCCCTTGCCCGGAATCGAACTAATCTTCGACCTTCGCAGGATCGCATGCGAGTCCGGCACACTCCAAGGACAAATCGGCGTCAGTACCTCACCGAGGAATCGAACCTCGTCTTGCGGTTTCGAAGACCGCCGTGCTATCCGCCACACTCGTAAGGCGTGTGTTTGTCATTAATATCCCGACCTGGACTTGAACCAGGGCCTGGACCTTCGGAGGATCCAATGCTTTCCGCTACACCATCGGGACATGTCGGTAAGGCATCCCGACCTGGAGTCGAACCAGGACCTTAGGAGTGTCTTGTGCGATCCGTTACACCATCGGGATGTTTTCAATATGGAGCCGACGACTGGATTTGCACCAGCATCGGCCGCCAATGAAATCAATGCAG
>CAZFLF010000704.1:0-4388 GCA_964519825.1 uncultured Pirellulaceae bacterium
ATCTCCACGATCCCAAACGCCGTTCGACAGAAACGTGGTCGCGATCAGTCCCGCCGGGTAAATCTCCTCGCCCGTCGGACTGGGGAGCAGATCACCAGCGATCTGATGCACGATGAATTGATCGTAGGGAAAGTCGTCGTTGAACGAATCGACCACCCAATCGCGATACCGCCACGCTTCGGTCAGCTCGCAGCTGGCCGTGCGCGCCTTGGGATTCGCATCGTAATAATCGGCGTATCGGACTACATCGAGCCAGTGTCGGGCCCAGCGCTGGCCGTACGCCGGAGACGCCAATAACCGATCAAACACCTGCACAAACGCAGCGGGCGAATCGTCGGCCAGAAAAACGTCGACTTCTTCGGGAGTTGGTGGCAGGCCCGTCAGATCGAACGTCGCGCGACGGATCCACGTGTGGCGATCTGCGGGAGCAGCCGGTTCTATGCCGTGGGTTTCCAGTTCCGCCAGAACGAATTGGTCGATCTCGTTCCGCGGCCAGGAATCATTTTTCACCGCTGGCGGCACTCGGTCTTGTATCGGCTGATAGGCCCACCAACGTTGTTGAACCTCCGTCACCTGAAAACCGCCGGTTTGCGTACCGATCGGCGACCTATTCGACGGGGGCCACGGTGCACCCAACTCCACCCAACGTTTGAGTTTTGCCACGTCGGCGTCCGCCAACTTCTCCTTCGGCGGCATCTTCGGCTCACCGAGATACCCGATGGCTTGAATGAGCCGACTCTCGTCCGGCTTTCCGGGCACGATCGCGTGACCGCTCTCTCCCCCTTTGAGGATCGACTCGCGATCAATCAGCTTCAGGCCGCCGTTGGATTTTTCGGCGTTATGGCAAGGCTGGCATTTCTCCACCAGCAGCGGCCGAACTTCCTTTTCGAAGAACTCGATCGCCGGTTCGTCCGCGGCGTGTACCGCTGACGCAATCAAGAACGTAAGACACAGGAACGAAAAGGGGTCAGGACTCTTTTTCGCGACACAGACCTGTGTTTTTTCTGTGGAGTCAAGTGCGCGAAAAAAAGTCCTGACCCCTTTTTCGCCAGCAGAATCGTTTAACGGCAAGCCGCAGGCGATCGCGTTGGGGCGCAAACGAACTCTGTTCAACGCACTCGCCTGCGGCTTGCCGTTAAACGATTTGATTTCGCATTGAAGCCACATGGTGCCCCCGCCGCTACTTCGGCAAGATCACGAGCCCAGGGACCCCCAAGTCAAGCCGGAAGAGTCCACCGCGGTTCTCGCTGTCACCCAGAGCTCCCGTCACGAAAAGTTGATCGTGTTTCGGGCCACCAAAGGCGACGTTACTGGTCGTCAGATTTCCGCCGGGGTATCGAGCGACGAGTTTTCCCGTTGGATCGAGAACCTGAACTTGTCGCATCCCGTAATGGGCCACGTACAGATTTCCGGCCTTGTCCAAGCACATGCCGTCCGGCTGGTTGTCGATTTGGCCGGCAGCTTCGTCCTTCACCGGCAAGTTGGCGAGCAGTTTCTTTGGGCCGACTTTGCCGGGGGAGAGAACCTCAAAGACCCAGACACGATTGTGCTGGCTCTCACCCACATAGAGCCGCTTGCCATCTGGAGTGAGAACGATGCCGTTCGGATACGCGTAACCGCCATCGACCAGATGCGTCTTCCCCTTCCCATCCACGAAGTGGATCGTACCGATGGGCTTGTCCTTGCCGGAGTCGCCTGGATCGGTGAAATAGAAACCGCCGTGGGGCGCGTCGAGCGTCAAATCATTCGGACCGCGAAGGGGCTTGCCATCGCATTCTTTGGAAGCATGTGGGAGGAGCTTGCCGTCGGCCGACAAATGTAGCACCGCGTGCTGGCTGGCATCGCAAACCAAGTGCGTCCCATCGGCCAGAATCTTATGCCCGTTGGGGGCACCCGTCTCAGCCCAAACATGATGCTTGCCGTCGAGTGTGAATTGGGTAATCGACTTGTCCCAAGAAATGTAGCCTCGGCCCTCCTTGTCAAAGACGACTCCTTCGCAGTAGCCAGGAACGGTCAAGACCTGGACTGGCTTGACCTTCGCCGGATCTGGCAAGTCCGCCGCGTGTAGCCGAATCAGCGCCGACAGCACGAGACCGACGGAAAGGACTCGAATTGCTGTTATTCGGAATCGATGCACTTGAAATCTCCTTCGTCGATGTGAGTCGGATCGTTAACTAGCCAAACAATGGAGCGATCACCTCGCCGGCGTTGAGGCGATGCGGACGGCCCAGACGATCGATGATCGTGCTCGCGGGATCGATTCCCAGGGCGGTATAGATTGTGGCGCCCAGATCGGCCGGATACCAGCCGCGCGTCGCTGGATAGGCGGCATGGGCGTCGCTGGCTCCTACGACTTGTCCCCCGCGCACGCCGGCACCCGCGAAAACTGCGGAGAAGACGCCCGACCAATGGTCGCGGCCAGCACCCGGGTTGATCTGCGGTGTGCGCCCGAATTCTCCAATGGCCACCACCAGGGTTTCGTCCAGCAGTCCGCGCTCGCCAAGATCCGACAATAGTGCCGAGAACCCTTGGTCGAACGGCGGTAACAATCGATCCTTCAATTGTCCGAAGTTGTTGCCATGCGTGTCCCAGTTGTTCATCGCGCCCATGTTGGCCTGGATGATTGGCATACCAGCCTCCAGGAGCCTCCGAGCCAAGAGCAACGACTGGCCGAAAGCATGTCGCCCGTAGCGGTCGCGTGTCTCGGCGGGCTCGCGGTCCACAGCGAACGCATCGCGAAAACGTCCCCCCGCGCTCAGCAGTTGGTAGGCTTCTCGGCGAGACCGACTGAGCGGTTGTGCCGCGGACGCTGTCTCGAGGTTCCGGCGCTGTCCATCGAACTCCGACAAGAGCATTCGGCGATCCTCCACACGATCGATCGTCAATCCGGGCAAGAGGCTCAGTTCGTCGAGCTTGAAATCGGCCGCGTTAGGATCCTTGGTGACATGCCACGGATCCAATTGGCTACCCAGGAATCCACCAGTTTGTCCGGAGAAGCCATAACCGTTGTGCAAATAGGTTGGCAGCATCACGCCCGAGGGGAGCCCATCGGCGCGAGCGCGAAACGACTGCAATCCCGCCGAATAACAGGGCCAATCTTGGCGGCTTGCCATATGTGTCGAGCCCGGCGGCAACTCGTTGATGCCGGTCAATACGTAGTGCGTCCCGTGCTCGTGGCTTGGAAGCGGATGAGTCATGGACCGCACGATTGCGTACTTGTCGGCTATTTGCGCGAGCTTCGGGACATGCGGGCCAATCCGCACGCCGGAAACGTTGGTATCAATCGGCTGATACTCGCCTCGGATTTCGGCCGGTGCGTCGGGCTTGAGATCCCAAATATCCTGATGCGACGGCGCTCCCGTGAGGAATACGAGAATTACGCCCTTGGCTTTTCCAAAGAGAGGCGAGACGTTTTCCATTGCCGCGGCCCGGGCCTGCCGCGCGGACAGAATGTCCGTCAGACCCAATCCGAGCATTCCGGAAAACCCGATTTGCAGAAACTCCTTTCGCGAGATGCCACGGCGGGCACGGGGGATTCCTTGGGACTCGGACATGACTGGCTCCGGTAGGCGATATTCGGAAATGTGACGGACGAATGCCGGGCGCAGGGCCGCGCCTCTCGGACTCGACCACGATCTCGAATCAAATCAACTCACGAATCGGCTCGCGATGATCAACCAAATATTGGGGACGGCCGTTGTGGTCGGGAATGGTTGCGGTGCCGACGTCAATTCCAAGTTGACGATAGAGTGTCGCGAATACGTTTTGGTAATGGATTGGCCGATCCTGAGGCACTTCACCGAGCCGGTTCGTGGAACCGATCACCTGCCCCATACGCATCCCACCGCCGGCCAGCAGAGCACACGATGCCTGCGGCCAATGGTCTCGACCCCCATCTTTGTTGATGCGGGGAGTGCGACCGAATTCCCCCCAGGCAATGACGCTCACATCCTGATCGAGGCCCCGCGCGTGGAGATCTTCGACCAACGCGGTGATCCCCTGATCGAACTTACCGAGTTGCTCGGGCAACCGTTCGAAATTCTGGCCGTGCCGATCCCAACTGCCGAATGACAGCGTGACGCAGCGCACGCCGACTTCGACCAATCGCCGCGCCATCAGAAACTGATCCATCCAATGCGGACCAGCATCTTCGCCAAATGCCGGCGAGGAACTGCCGCGCCCGTACCGATCGCGCACCGCTGGCTCTTCCCGTTCCAGGTTGAGCGCTTCAACCAGCTTGCTCGACGTGAGAACATCAAACGCCTTCTGCGTAAATGCGTCGACCCCCTGCATCGGCGAACTGGCTTCCACGTGACGGCGGAAGTTGTCAAAGCCCGCCAATAGCGCCTGGCGATTGCGCAGTTGGTCGAGCGTTATGCCGTTCACCT
>CAZFLF010000705.1:0-4387 GCA_964519825.1 uncultured Pirellulaceae bacterium
ACGACTGAGCCGCCATTGGCCTGTTGTCCGCTGACGTGGGCTAGAGTTGAGGGACGTTTTATAACGATCCGGTCCGTCTGTTCAGAAGTCAGTGCGGAAAAACGGAGGCAGTATGGAAGTGGAAACGACACGCATTGGTCGGGTACTTATCGCCGACGACGATCCAGTCATTCACGCAGAACTCCGCGGGATGCTCTGTGGCACGGGCGGTTTGATGCCAAACCTCGAAGTGGACTCGGCGTTTCAAGGAGACCAGGCTGTTCGATTGGTCGAACAGGCGCTCCGAGACCAGCGGCCATACTCGCTGGCATTCATCGACGTGCATATGCCCCCCGGAATCGATGGGCTGGAAGCCACCTCGCGATTCTGGCAGTTCGACTCCAGTATTCAAACGGTACTCTGTTCGAGTTCTTCAGACGAGAAACTCGAAGCGACTGTCTCTTCTCTGGGTACCAACGACCGATTGTTGTTGCTGAGAAAACCGATCGATGGCGATGTCTTGCGGCAGATGGCCAGAACTTTATTGTCAAAATGGGAACTCGGTCGGCAAGTGCGGCGCCAGTTCGGTGAACTCGCACGGGAAGCGCGACGCACGCGAATGGTTGTCGAAACAGCCAGCGACGCCTATTTGTTGCTGGACAGCGTTGGACTAATTGCCGATTGGAGCGAACAGGCCGTCGCCATGTTCGGATGGCCAAAGTCGGACCTATTGGGGCGGCGAGCGGATACCATTTTGATCTTGAATTCTCGCGACTTCGCCCGTCTTGACGATCTCTTGGTGTCCCTTGCGCCGAGCAACTCCGGCACACGGATCGAGATGATCGCTCGCCGCAATGGCAGCGGTGATTTACCAGTGGAAGTCTCGATCGCACCGATGCGAGCCGACGGCATCCTGTCGTTCAATGTATTCGTCCATGATGTCAGCCCGCGACGAAGACTGCACGCGCAATTGATCCATGCCGACAAAATGCGTTCCATCGGCCACCTGGCAGCGGGCATCGCCCACGAAATTAATACGCCGGTTCAGTTTGTCGGCGACAATGCCCGGTTTCTGCGCGAGGCCTACGGCGATTTGGTCGATTCGTTGCGATCGCACGAACAGTTGGTCGAGGCCGTGCGATCCGGATCGGATCCCAGCAAGTGGATTGCGGAATGGGACGCCGCGCGAAGCAAAACCGACATCGCCTACTTCCTGGCCGAAGTGCCGCAGGCGATCCAGGAATCGCTGGACGCGATCGAACGCGTCGCGAATATCGTCCGTGCGATGAATTCGTTCGCTCAGGCTAGCGCGGTGGATAAACTGCCCACTGATTTGCATGTCGTGATCGAAAACACGCTCACCATTTGCAGCAGCGAATGGCAAACGGTCGCGGAGGTCGTCAGTGAATTCTCACCCCACCTTCCGCTTACGCCGTGCGTCCCTGGGACGATCCATCAAGCGTTGCTGAATATCCTCGTGAATGCCGCCCAATCGATCGCCGAGCAGGTACGCCATGATTCGGGCGGAAAGGGTCGCATCACGATCAGCACGCGCTACCGCGACGGCTGCGCGGAAATCCACGTCCATGACACCGGAGTCGGCATCGCACCCGAGAATCGTGACAAGATCTTCGATGCCTTCTTCACGACGAAACCCGTTGGCTGTGGAATCGGCCAAGGCCTGACGATCGCCCACTCCATTGTTGTGGAAGGGCATCAGGGAGAAATCCTGGTCGAAAGCCAAGTCGGCCGGGGAACGACATTCATTATTCGGCTACCGCTCGATTCCAGCCTGACAAAGCTGGCTTTGGAATCAGATACCTCGCTTATGTTCCCTACCAGCGGCGTCATCGGCCAACAATCACAACTTGCGTGAACGCTCCTGGTGACCTGCAGGCCAGAAACTATGCTTTGGCCAGCGCCTCTTTGACGACTTCCAGACAGGCCTTCATATCGTCGATCGGATTCTTCGGGTTCGCTTCGTATTCCAGCGATATCGATCCATCGGCCGGGAACTTCGTCGCCTTGAGTGCGGCGAAGAGACCAGGCACGTCCAAATGGGCCTTCCCCAGCACCACATTTTCCGATCCACCGTCTTGCTTAGTGTCGTCTTTGAGATGCAGCCCGAACACGCGCCCTTTCAATTCATGGACGGCTTTCACGGGATCTTCCTTGGTGCGAATGAAGTGGCCACAGTCGACGCATGCGCCGACATTGGGATGGCGATCTTGGACCGCCTTGGCCACGTCCGCAATCTTGTTGTATCGGTGCCCTGGGCCGTGGTTGTGGATGCAAATCCGGAGGTCGAACTCAGCACATAGTTTGTCCAGGCTATCAAACGAGTCCGGGCTCGGATCGGCCGTTATGTTGCGAAACCCTGCTTTCTTCGCCAAGACAAATATATTGCGGTTGGCCTCGTGGTCCTTGGAAAAGGCATTGACGCCATGTGCATTGAGTTTAATGCCGGCGCCGTCCAACAGTTTTCGCGTCTCGGCGATTTGTTCATCCGAGGCATTCACGGCCAGGTGCTTGCCGTAGAACTCCACAAAATGAATCCCCATCCCCTGGATATGCCGCACCGCGTCATGAAGGTTGAACTCGCGCAGCGAGTAGCTTTGAACGCCGATCGGCCAACCCCGCCAAGGATCGGCCTTATCCGCGGCCATCAGTCGCGGGACAGCCCCGCTTACCAGACCACACGCGGCGACCGATCCCCACTGCAAAAATCGACGACGTAAATAGGCAGGGTTCATAGTGCTACCTTTCCCTTTGCAATAACTATGGCGTTTCCAATGACCAAATCCCGGTGACCAATGACCAAATCCCAATGACCAAATCGGAACAGAATCATATCTCGCGTTTGCGTGGAATAGAACGCTACTAACCATGATCAGGAGGACGACTCGCTCGTCAGGTATTGGTTATTGGTTTTTGGTCATTGGACATCGGGATTTGGTCATTGGACATCGGGATTTGGTCATTGGACATCGGGATTTGGTCATTGGTACCCGACAGGTGGCTTGTCGGTCCGTCCAATTCGGCTAATCCCAAATGGGACATCAAGTTCGGTTCCAGCCACCCCTCTGCGGTCCACCCCCGGGTAAGGTTGTAGGCGCGAATACCGACGGCGAGTTGTTCCGCGGACAGACGTGCTTTGGGATCGTCGGCCGGTGCCTGCGTGAGGAATCGTTCGGGCAACGTGTCTTCGGCCGGGGTCCAACCGGCCCGGATGTTGAAGAGTTTCTTAGCCGCCACGATTCGGCGAGCCGTTTCGTGGAGTTCCTCCGCAGTCACATCCCAACCGGTCACGAGCGCCAACATCTCAGCGGCCTCGGCATAGAAGTCCGTGAACACACCGCGCAGGAATTTGCAGAGAATCAGCGAGTCTAGCAGAGCTGCCTTGTCTTCCGTTTCGACGGCAAGCCGAGCGGAATTCTCGGACAGGCGCCGGCGGTCGACTCGGTCGGAAAAGTCCACTTCGTAAGCACTGCTGCGATTGTGATCCGCGCCGCGGGTTCCAGTGGCGAAGCCAATCGCCATCGACTGCAGCGCCCGGGGCTCGTAGCCGGGCAGTTCCAGCCCTTTCACCTGTGGCGCAATTGCGTACGATTGCGGGCCAATCATTCCGGCCAGCCGGCGGCTTCCTTCCCCCAGTGCGTGGCCCAAATCTTCACGCCGCCCAATCAACTCAATGGCTCGCAACATCGCCGCGCCATCGCCGAATCGCAACCACGGTGCGTCCAACCAACCACGCTCAGCGCACTCCATCGCAAATGCGATTGTCCCACCGGTACTGATCGTATCGATGCCCAGTTGATCGCACCGCTGCGATGCGGTGAGAACGATTTCAGCGTCACTGACACCACACAGCGGACCGAGAGCAAAGAGATTCTCGTACTCGTATCGGACACCCGGCGCGGATGGGTCGCTGTCTGGACGAATCGCATAGATGTGTTCGCAACCAATCGTGCACGCCGCACAGGAGGCTTGAGATTTCGACCGTGTGACGGAGATCGCCTCCGGAGACAACTCGGCGGCTTCCGCAAAACTTCCCTGTTGAAAGTTCCGCGTCGGAAGGGTCTTGAGCCGGTTGAACAACAACAGATTCGACGCGGTGCCGAGCTCGCGGTACTTTGCCGTCGCGGGTCCAAACGAACGTTCAGAGAGTTGTTTCGCCAGAGCCGCCAGTCTGGCTGGCTCAGCCCATTCGCACCGCTGCGAACCGCGAACCGCGATCGCTTTGATGTTTTTGGCTCCCAAAACCGCACCGCTGCCACCCCGTCCGGCATGTCGTCCGTCGTGGGAGATGGTGGCATATCGCACCAACCGCTCTCCCGCTGGTCCGATTACGGCAAACCGAAAGTCGGAAGAGAACCGCGTCGCCAATTGCTGTTCTGTTTCGCTGCCG
>CAZFLF010000706.1:0-4379 GCA_964519825.1 uncultured Pirellulaceae bacterium
GCTAGCCCCGGTTGGAACCCTGGTACCCACTCAAACCGGGGCTAGCGCCCTACGGCTAATTAGCCAATCGCGAGCAATGGACATTCAAAATGCAAGCCTCAATAACCGCAAGCCGCAGGCGTGCGCTTTGCCAGTGTGGAGCGGAAGAATCACGCGCTCAATTCGCGCCTCCGAGGCTACTGTCCTACCGACCAAATCCGCAGCGTGTTCCCAATCGCGGCGAGGGCGTAGCGACTGTCGGGGGAAAACGCCAGGCAATCACCGGACGTACCATCGATCACGATTCTCGCCAGTTGCCTACCCTGCTCGGCATCCCAGAATCGCACTTCCACCTTCGAGTCATTCGATTCGGGCAATTCGGCAGGTCCAATGGACATCACCATCCGACCGTCGGCCGACATGGTTGCGTTGATAGATGCGGTTTGATGACCGACGAGATTGTGGACAACCTTCCCCTCGCCAACATCCCACAGGCGGAGGCGAATCGGAGGTTGATCTTGTTCGACTTGTTCCATCCCGGAATGACGTACGACCACATGCTCAGCTGGAGCGGGAACCTCATCAATCGTCGGCGGACCTTGATTGACCGATAGAATTCTGCTTCCATCCGCCGAGAACATGGCATCGGTGATCGCAAGTGACTCGTCGTCGTAATAACGCACTATCTCCTTACCTGTGCGGGTGTCCCACATCCGCATTGTCCGATCTGTGCCGGCGGTCAACAGATAAAGACCATTGGGCGAGAAGCAGACGCAGGATATGGGTACGGGATGCCCAGCTAACGAGTGCAGGACGCGACCGGTCGCGACATCCCAGACTCGAACCGCTGCGTCCTTCGTGGCCGCCGTTACATGTCGCACGAATTCCTCTCCGGCAAGGTTTGGTGGCACGGCCTCCCAGTTGATCTCGCCGGCACACGACGCGGCCAGCCGACCGTCCGGCGACAGCGCGACACCGTGGATGTAGGTCGTGTGGCCCGACAATCGCTTCAGTAAGTCTCCCGAAGTCGGATCCCAGACAGCGAGGAAACCACGTCCTTCCCCGTTCAATTCGCTCCCGCCCGTCAGCAGGCGACGGCGATCCCGCGAGAACGCGACGTGCTCCGCCATAGCCGGAATATTCCGTCGCTCGCGCAATTCGCCGGATTCGATGTCAAAGGTCATCAGATCCCCGGCAATCGCCAGGACCTCGCGACCATCGGCAGAAAACGCAGCGCCCGTGAATAAAGCGTCGTCATTGCTGGAGAATACCCGAACTTCTCGAATGCCTCCTCCGGTTCCAGAGGCTTTTGTTGTTGTACCCTTATTCGTGCTCGTCTTTGGATTCGTTTTTGTATTTGGGGACGATGGCATCTTGGCCACGATTTTTTTCGGGGCATCGCTCTGGATGTTAACCAACTGATTCTTGACCACTTTTCCGCTCGCGCGTTCGATCTTCACGGTCACAGTGTTTTCCGCGACCTGCGCCACTTTCCCGCTGGCAACCAGGGCTTTTTCATCGAGCCCAGGAATCTCGACCACGACCTGAGCCTTGTCGCCGACGTTGGGTGCCAGTTCTCCCGTCAGTTGCACGACGACTTCTTTCCCAGTGACTTCGGTGACTTTCCCGTGGATCTCATCACCGGACAGTGCCGGCCCCCACGCCAAAAAGCTGATACCGATGACGATCGCACAGAGCATCGACTTCATAATAAGTGGGCCTTCTTTTTAAATTGATGAATCGTTTATTCGGCCGGTTTAGCGACCACAGTCACATCGATGGGTAGATTCTGACTGGCGCCATCCGTGGACAACGTGGCGTTCCCGTGAATCCTCAATCGCAAACCCGCCGTCGTTGGGACGACCTCTGCCTCCATTTTCGGAAAATCTAGCCGCAGGTCGGCACCCCCGCCTCCACCCAAAAATGCCGAGATGATCCCAGGCTCTCCCACAGCCTTCTTAGAATTGTCGCGAATGTATTGCGAGACCTTGTCGGCCAGCGGCTTCAAGTTCACGACGTACGGTTCACCGCGTCGAACGGCGGTAAACGGTACTTCGCGTGGGATTCCCAAAACCCGTTGCGCTTCAGCTTGGTGCTGGGGAGGGATCAAGAGCTTTGCTTCAGCCGATTGCTCGTTGATCACCTCAAAGTACATTCGCACCTCGGCATCACCTGCCTTCCAGTTGGCTGGCCGCCAGACGAACCAGCGAGGTTTCTCCGTTGTGGTTGTTGTTGTCGTGGTTGTTGTACTCTCGGTTGGTTCGTCGGGGCTTTCGAACTTCGGAAAGAGATTCACCACGACGACACTGTTGGCCGGGGCCATCGTGCCAGCGGCCGGGGTTTGGGACCTTACGGTAAATTCCGCCGCCTTCGTCTTGGGCGCCTCATTGCCAACCTCAAGGGCGACCTCGAGGTTGGCCGCTTCGATCGCCGATTTTGCAGCTTTCGCAGGCAGGCCGATAACGGGGGGCACATTGATCATCTTTTTGTCGTCCGCGACCGCGTCGGCCGACGGCGGATAGATCCCGATGACGACCTGCCCACCGGCAGGATGTAGCGTTCCAGGGGAAGGCATCTGGAATGCGACCGTTTGAGGCTTTTCCCCTTTCTTGGGATCGGCCGGTCGAGACACAGCGGGAATGAGCTGGAAGTCTCTCAACGCCGCCCGAGCCGCGCCAACCGGTAGGCCCGCGACATTCGGCAACGGGCGCTTTGGACCCGTCCCGCTTGGTCCGCTCCCAAGCGCATTCACGAGGTTCCCGATCAGAGAGAGGTCGCCGGAGCTTCGGCCCAGAGTTTGCTCCAACTTCGGTGCGATCAGGCCCTCCCAGGTCAGCACGCCAAGCGTACCGTTCATCCCCACTTCCAGGACGCGTCGTCCTCCCAGGCGAGCCCCCGCCCACGCCGCGGACTGCCCGCCAAAAACTCCCGGCAGCAGACGTGCCTCTTCCACAACCACACGTGTCCCCTGCAACGAGGCCTTGACTAATTCGATATCTCCGAATCCCGCCTTGTTCTGTCCACCGAGCCATTTTAGAAAACTGAATGGTCCGATCCGTTCGTGCGGCGTGAAGAGCTTCGCCGCATCGCCCACAAATATGTACTCGACATCGCCCGGGCGGGGACTGCGAGTATTGAGGATGCCTCCCAAGCCTGTCGTCCGCTCAAGCCTCCCTGCATACACGGACCCTTCCGTCATTCCGCGAATAGTCCGAGTGTGGTTGGGATCGAAAGGTAATTCCGGATTCCGACCCATGATGTCCCGAAAGTTTCCTTGGGCCGTGGTCAGAGTCTCCGCTGGTTGCCGCAATGTGCGAACGTGGCTGACGAAGCCCTTTGCGCCCTGTAAAGTCTTAAAGCCCACGTAAACATCACCGGCCGCCTCAAGCGTGGCGACACCGAAGTTCCCGGCCGCAGATACATAGTCCCCTTGCTTGGCCTTGTGCCACCCTTGTTCCGCGTTGACCGAAGCCGCACCCAGGCCGGTTCCCAAATGCGCGGGGGCCGTCACGACGCCGGCAGCAATGCGGCCGGCGACGTCTCCTACAGGTCGCCCATAGTCGTTCGCCAGTTGCTCACCAAATGCCGAGCGCTGATCGGGCGTGAGTCCCTGGTAATCGGGGTCGCGAGTCTGGATCATCGCGGTGTTGGCGGCGTCGAGCGCATTGATCATCCCGGTGGCACCGCTCATCACCCCATAACCAATTGACC
The DNA here is from genome assembly GCA_964519825.1 of uncultured Pirellulaceae bacterium. Classification (GTDB taxonomy): domain Bacteria; phylum Planctomycetota; class Planctomycetia; order Pirellulales; family Pirellulaceae; genus CAZFLF01. The sequence goes on from CAZFLF010000706.1 coordinate 3,691, forward strand.
CGCCAACGCTGCCGGCGGTATCGAGGATCGCGCTGGAAACGTCCCCACTCGCCGCCCCGCTCGGATCACGATATCGAAGCGGATTATTGAAGGCATATTGATACGGATGCAGGCTCGCTGGGTTCCCCAACGGGCCACGCAACGGATCACAACTCAAGAATCGCCCCAGTGCAGGGTCGTAGTATCGCGCCCGAAACTGGTAAAGCCCGGTTTCACCATCGTACTGCCCACCCGCGAATCCGAAGGTCGGAAGTTCTTCTGCTGCTCCGGAACGCGTGCTGCCAAAGGGGGAATAGTCCCAGCGACTTTGAATCTGGCCCGAGAGGTCGGCGAGCGCCACAACCGATCCAGTTATATCCGCTAACGGGTACGATATTTTTCCCGCTTGGTGGACAGCCACGGGACGGTCAAGCTCGGGCCCCGGCGTCCAGATACGCGTGGCGGAGAATTGTGCGTCGAGTTCCACCAGCAGGTTGCCGGCGTCGTAGAGGAAATAGGTTGTGGCTCCGTTCACCTTCTTCCATACTCGGCGTCCCCGCGCGTCGTAGCCATATTCCGCAACGAGTTTGCCACCCCGAGTTACTTTCCGGATTCGCCCCCCGACGTCGTATTCGTAATTCGAGCCATTGCCCGCCTGCTCGCGACGCCGGCCCGTCATCCGACCTCGCAGATCGTAAACAAACTGCTCC
>CAZFLF010000707.1:0-4376 GCA_964519825.1 uncultured Pirellulaceae bacterium
AAAAGCTCCAGCCAGCGGGCCTGCGCTTGGTAGGCCGGCTTCTCGCGGGCCTCAGGGCAATCATATTTCAGTTGGGCCGCATTCTGCAGGTGATGGCTCAGCTCGTGCACGAGCACGGAGACTTCGGCAGGCGTCGTTCCGTTCCATCCTTCGGGGAGATAAATTGTCTGGCTGCCGTCGTCGTATATTGCGTGCACATCGTAGCCGAGTTCAGGCGGGACTGAGCGTGCGGTCTCAACCTCGACACGGTCTAGCCGGTTCAAAGCCAAGCGGCCATAGCGCACTTCTGCCATCTTCGCCGCGGAGACGAACTCCACATTTGGATGCTCATAGATTGCCGGCAGATCGAAGTTGATGGAGAGCCATGTCACGATCACAGTCAGCAGCGCGTGCATCGCCCGGCCTCCACCGATTGGCATCGACACCTATCGTTCCTCGTAAGGATGTCTGGCGAATCGCGTTTGATGAATCCTCCAGCAGTCCTGCGACGAAGGTCCCGGTCGCGCCTGCCGGGCGATGAACCCGTTGGCCGGCAATGGACTGTTCCCGCGGCGGTGCTTGCCTGGGCAGTGCTTTGGTCCTGGTCCTGAAGTATGCTCAGGACACCTGAGACATGGTGCCTCCGATGAAGATCCTCGTCGTCGACGACCATGCGCTGATACGCGAGGCGCTACGCGGCGTCCTGAAGGAACTCAAGGAGGATGCCGTGATCGTCGAGGCGCCGGATTCCCGCCAGGCGATGCAGCTGATTGCAGAGAACCCCGATGTGGAGCTGGTTCTTCTCGATCTGAATCTGCCCGACCGAAGCGGCTTCGATGTCCTCGCCGAATTGCGCGAGAGCCATCCTGCTGTCTCCGTGGTCATGCTCTCGGCCAGCAACGACCGGGCAGATATTGCCAAGGGGCTCTACCTCGGCGCACTCGGATTCATCCCCAAGTCAGCCCAGCGCGAAATCATGCTGAGCGCCTTTAAGCTGATCTTCTCGGGGGGCGTTTACGTCCCGCCGGAAATCCTCGGCCGCCCGCAGGTCGCTCCGGCTCCGAGTACGCCGACACCGACCAAACGGCCCTCCGCCACCGAGCTCGGCCTCACGGAGCGGCAGGTGGACGTGCTCGCGCTGATGATGCAGGGCAAGAGCAACAAAGCGATTTGCCGCGTGCTGGACCTAGCCGAGCCGACGGTGAAGAATCACGTCACCGCCATCCTCAAGGTGCTGAAGGTGACCAACCGCACCGAAGCGGTCATCGCGGCCGCCGCGCTTGGTCTTGCGCCGCCGCGAGGGTCCGAATAGGCCGCTCCGGTCGCGTCGCGCGTTCGGCTGCTTGCGATTCGTCACGTGCTTTTAGTAGTTGGTTCAGCATGGCGCGCAACCGCATCGGCGCCACCGGCTTGTGCAGGAGGTGATAGCCACGCGCGCTCGTCTCACGCAACCTTTCGGGTGCGGTGTCCCCGCTAATGAGGAAGGCCGGGATAGAGGCACCGAGCTCGGCGCGGAGGTGCTCAATGGCCTCAATGCCGGTCTTGCCGTCGGCCAGGCGATAATCGGAAATAATCAGGTCGGGGCGCCGATCCCGGCCCGCGATTTGCGCGAGTGCGGCCTCTTGCGAATCGGCAGTCATCACATCACATCCCCAGCTTCTCAGGATTCCACCCATGCCGACGAGCGCGAGCGCATCGTCGTCGATCACCACTACCAGCTTGCCGCGCGCTGGATCAGCGATCGTCGGTGGAGCCGGAGCTTCGGCCGCGCCGTGCTGTCCCGCGATCAGCGGAACCGATACGGAAAATCGCGAGCCGCGACCGCGACGTGAATCCAGCTCGACCGCATGGCCGAGCAGACGGCCCAGCCGGTCGACGATGGCGAGTCCGAGGCCGAGCCCACCGCCGCGGTCCGGTTCGGCGGCGAGCCGATAGTATTCGCCGAAGATGCTTTTCTGCTGGTCGGGCGAAATGCCGGGTCCGCTGTCGCAAACATCAATGCGCAGCTCTTCGCCCCGGCGGCGGCAGCCGACGACCACGCCGCCGCCGGCCGTGTAACGTACCGCGTTGGACACCAGGTTCAACACGATTCGTTCGAGTAGGATGAAATCGCTGAGCACCCAAGCGCCGCTCGGCACCACGGCCAATCGGAGTCCCTTCTCGCGTGCCGCCTCGGCAAACGTCGTTTCCATGCGCTTGAGAAGCTGCGCGACCGGAAACTCGCTCAGATGCGGCTCAAGAATTCCGGCCTCGAGCCTGGTCATATCAAGAAGGGCTTCGAACAGCTCGTTCATCGAACTCACGGCGGCATCGATCCGGGTGACGAGCCGGCTGCGTTCGGCCGCATTCGGTTCGGCACACAGTTGGGCGACGAAGAGGTTCAAGGCATGCAGCGGCTGCCGCAGGTCGTGGCTCGCCGAGGCGAGAAAGTGCGACTTGTATTTATTGGCCAGTTCAAGCTGACGTGTCTTGTCCTGGATTTCGTCGAACAGCCTTGCGTTCTCGATGGCGATGACCGCCTGGTCGGCAAATGTCGTGACCAGATCGATCTGCTTGTTGTCGAACGGCCGAACCTGATTGCGCCAGAGGACGAACACGCCGATAGGATTTCCCGTTCGGAGTAGCGGAACGGCGAGCAATGTGGCGAACTGAGCTCTCTTCTGAACATCGAGCCATTCGTATTCCGGATCTGCCAAGACATCGGGAATGTGGATTGTCCTCCCTTCAAGCAGAACGCGCCCGACTGCCGTGCCGCGCCCCGGCGCGATAGGCAGGTCCTTGACGTAGTCAATGACCTCAGCCGGAGCGCCATAATAGGCGACGTGATAGTGGTTGCCCTCTTTTGGCCGAGTGATCGTCGCCATATCGGCGTCGCACAATCGCGCGGCGGCTTCGACCAGCGTGTCGAGCACTAGCTGTACATCGAAGCCTGACCGGCTAATGATCTTGAGCACATCCGCGGTCGCCATCTGCTGCTGGAGCGCCTCGCTTAGATCGTGCGTCCGCTCTTCGACCACATGTTCGAGTCGCGTCGCCGTCTCCTTGCGCTCTTCGAGCAGCCGTTCAAGTTCGATGGCGTTACGGCGGAAGACCTCGACAGCTTGGCCCATCGCCGCGATCTCGTCGCCTCCTTTCGCCCCGACGGGTGCACGAAGATTGCCGCCAGCGATGGCGAGCATGCCGTCGCTGAGCGTGGTGAGACGACGGACGATGTTCCCGCCCACGTACAGCCAAACAATCAAGACCGAAGTCAGGAGGCTCAGCGCCACGACGACAACAAGCGCGCGGGTACTCAACCGTTGAACGGACAGCGCATCGCGGATCGCTTCGCCGATGTCCCGCGTGGCCGCACTCCCCAGTCGGTCGACCGCGGCCGTGAGTTGCGCTGATAGCTCGCCGGTTTCGGTGACCAACCTTTCGCCTTCCCCGAACAGCGCCAGTTCCTGCTTGCGGGCTTCCGGCATTGCGTTCGGTCCTTCGGCGAGCGCCCGTAGCTTTGCAGCCTGATCTAGGAATAGCGGACGCAGCCTGGGATCGAGCCCAAGCGCCGTCGCTTCCAGATCACCCAGCGCAAGGCCGAGTTGGAAGGCAAGAATCGGAAGACGTGGAGGCTGATCGGTGGTCGAGGCTTCGGCGACCATGTCCGCAATGGCGGAGACCTGCGCTTGGGCGGCTCGCATCTGCCGCTGCAACTCGATCAGCGATATCAGCCGTTGTGACTGATTGGCGGGGCCGATCCGGCCTCCCTCGCGGGGCTCGACGAGCGTCGCGATCTCGCTGCCCACCACCTCCAACCACGGTGCGAGCAGCCGTTGCGTCTCTTCGTTGGTCTGGAAGGCCCTGCGTTGCAGGGCCTTGATGCGCTCGCTGGCCGCGAGCCGGCGCGCGACCAGGTCCTCGAGGGTTGTGAGGTTGGCCGTCAAAGACGAAACGATCGGCTCGATGCTTGGGAGAGGCAGAAGTCCGGCGTCATGGGCCTTCAGATCGATGAGCCTGGAGTTCAGGCGCCCGACCTCCACGGCGAGCGCGGCCTTGATCTCGTCGCGTTGATCGCGGTCGGTTGCAGCCAGGAGCGCCGGCGCAGCGGCGATGATGCGCTCGGCCGAACGCGATAGTTCGAGCGCCGAAAGAGTGGAGGGTATGCGTGTGTCGACGACATCGAGACGGCCGCCGACCTCACGGAAGGCATAAATCCCCGCCGCTGCTGCCAGTGCCGCGAACGCGGCAATGCCAAAAAAGGCGAGCAAAAGCCGGCCGCGCACCCCAAGGTTCCAGGCCCGGTGTGCGAAATTCTTCGCGCTTTCGGATTCCGGTGTGGTCACGGCCGAACGTGCTTCCGCGATTTGATGTTAGACTAGCATCACGCTCGATGGACTGTTGCAGCTGAATGGGGGCAG
>CAZFLF010000708.1:0-4375 GCA_964519825.1 uncultured Pirellulaceae bacterium
GTGCCAGGTATTTGTCGATTACGATTGCAGCCTGGTTGAGATCAACCCGCTGGTCGTAACCAAAGCGGGTGACCTGGTGGCGCTCGACGCCAAGATGACGTTCGATGACAACGCGTTGTTCCGACACAAGGACGTCGCGGAGATGCGCGATCTGTCTGAAGAAGAGCCGTCCGAGGTCCGTGCAGCGAACGCCGGGCTGAGCTACGTCAAACTCGACGGCAGCATCGGCTGCCTGGTCAACGGCGCTGGATTGGCGATGAGCACGATGGACATCATCAAGTTGTACGGCGGCGATCCGGCAAACTTTTTGGACGTGGGTGGCGGAGCGAATGCCGAACAAGTCACGGAGGCGTTTCGCATTCTGCTGTCCGATAAGAACGTCAAGGCGGTGTTGGTCAACATTTTCGGCGGCATCATGCGCTGCACCACGATCGCCTCGGCACTGATCGAAGCATACAAGACGGTCGGTTTCAACGTTCCCCTCGTCGTGCGGCTCGAAGGAACTGAAGTCGAGCAAGGCCGAAAGATCTTGGCAGAAAGCGGCGTGGCCATCATTTCCGCCGAGGGGCTCACCGATGCGGCAAAGAAGGTCGTTGCCGCGGCAAAACAGAATTGAGAATCTGCAATGAGCATCCTCGTTAATAAACAGACACGCGTCCTGTGCCAAGGCATTACTGGCAAAGCGGGCGAATTCCACACGAAAAACTGCCTGGAGTATGGCACGAAAATGGTCGGCGGCGTAACGCCCGGCAAAGGAGGCGAGAAGACGCTCGGCCTGCCAGTCTTCGATACCGTTTCCGAAGCGGTCGAAAAGACAGGTGCGAATGCCACCATGATTTTCGTCCCCGCGCCGTTCACAGCCGATGCAATCCTGGAAGCTTTGGACGCTGGCATTCAAGTCATCGTGGCGATCACCGAAGGAGTCCCGGTCCTCGACATGGTGCACGTCTATGACGTGATCAAACGGAGCAATGCGGTGTTGGTCGGCCCGAACTGCCCGGGCGTGATCACCGCTGACGAGTGCAAAATCGGGATTATGCCGGGCTACATTCACAAGAAGGGTTGCGTCGGCATCATGAGCCGCAGCGGGACGCTCACTTACGAAGGGGTCTGGCAGACCACCAACCTCGGCTTGGGCCAAACCACCTGTGTCGGACTCGGTGGCGATCCGATCGTCGGCACGTCGTTCATCGACCTTCTGGAGCGCTTCGAAGCCGATCCGGAAACCAAGGCGATCCTGATGATGGGCGAAATCGGCGGCAACGCCGAAGAACAGGCCGCGGCCTTTGTGAAGGAGCATGTCACCAAGCCGGTGGCCGCGTTCATCGCCGGCAGCGCCGCTCCTCCGGGTAAACGCATGGGCCACGCTGGTGCGATTATCTCTGGCGGCAAAGGGACGGCTGCCGAGAAAATGGCGGCCTTGCGCGAAGCCGGAATCGAAGTCGCCGAAAGCCCTGCCGATATGGGCACCGCCGTGCAACGCGCGATAGCACGGAAGAAAAGAGGTTAGAGGTTAGAGGTTAGGAACGGCCGAAGATTAGCATCGCATTTTCTAACCTCTAACCTCTAACCCCTTCTATCCGGTCAATTCCTGAATCGGTTCTGCACCCGTGATGACTCGGCTGACCTCGGCTGGGATACCGCGGGTCACTCGCAACTGTCCAATGTCGAGCAAGGAGTGCATCAGCGTCGCGATGAGATGGGGAGTCTGGATCGGGGTGGAAGCGGGTTCACCGGCATCGCGAGACGAATAGCCAATCACTTGCCCCATCTTCAGGCCGCCGCCGTATACGAACAGCGGTGCCAATCCTCCCCAATGATCGCGCCCACCACGAGCGTTGATCTTCGGTGTGCGCCCCATTTCGCCGCAGGCGACGAGCAAGATTTTGTCGCGCAGCCCGCGCGCCTCAACATCCTCAATGAATGCGGACAAAGCGTGGTCGAGCGGGGTGCCCATGTACTGCATCCCTTCCTCGACGCCAGCGTTGTTCACATCGGAGTGCATGTCCCACACGAAGTTCGTGGTCACCGTCACGAAGCCGCAGCCCCGTTCGCAGAGCCGCCTCGCCAACAGCAATAATTTGCCGAGCGTCTTGGCGTTGTCGACGTAGTTGTTGTAGTTGTTCCACTTCTTGCTGATCTGGTCGGGTCGCACGAGCGGTGCGGTGTCATAGCGAGCCACCAGTCGCGCGTCTTCTTGCGATAAGTCAAACGCCGATGCGACTCCACCGACGATCGTTTCGAACGCTTGAGTTTGAAACCGATCCGCGCCGTCGAGCAATCGCGTTTCAATATCACGCTTGATCCGGTCGAGTCCGGACAACAAGCTGCGGCGATCGTCGAGCCGTTCGCGCGGCAGCGTCAATTGCATCGCCGCTTGAAGATCGCCGCTGTCGCCAGGCACGAACGGAGCGTAGACGCTCCCCAGTGGTCCCGTCGCCCCGAATTTTCCGAAACTCATCGTCCCAGGTTGCGTGTTCGCGTCGACGGCGCGGGGGAACAAAGCACAATTGCGTGGCATGCCGGTCCGGGGGTGATTGGCCCCAGCGACCCGCGCGTAGATCGAACCGAGGTTAGCCCCGGCCGTATCGCGCCCCACGACGGGCTTGATATCGTGATTGCCATCGCCGGTTGTAAATGAGCGGACAACAGTGAACTTGTCATTCAACGCTGCGAGGCGCGGAAAGGTGCCCCCAAACGTCACGCCAGGCAACTTGGTCGGAATCTCTCCGGTGGCGCTGCGTACCTCAGCCGGAGCGTCCATTTTTGGATCGAACGTTTCCGTTTGGCTGGGCCCGCCATGTAGGAACAGGAAAATGACCGACCTGTCTTTGACTAAGGAATCGGTGCCGGCCGCTTGCGTCGCCAGCCAACTCGGCAAAGACAACCCGCCAAGTGCCAGACTGCCGACGCGGAGAAAGTCCCGCCGACCCCAGCGAGAGTTGTTGTCAAAAAAAGTCAGCATGGTTTTCCCTCGGTTGTAGGACGGGCACCTTGCCCGTCTTTCGTTGTGCAACTGACATCCTACATCTAAATCTGCGATTGGCGTTGCCTACGCAAACGCCTGCTGCACCGGCTGCCCATGATCCGTAATCGGCACGGGACGGTCGCCGTCATAAAGTTCAAGGGTGGGATCAATGCCGAGTGCGGCATGGATGGTGGCATGGAAGTCCGGGATGGAAATCGGCGCGTCTACTATGTTCTTTCCCAAATCGTCGGTAACACCGATGGCCTGCCCGGTCTTCAATCCCCCGCCGGCTAACAGCATGCTGAAGGCCTTGCTGTAATGTCCGCGCCCGCCTCCCCCGTCGAATTCGGGAGGCCGGCCAAACTCGGTCGCGACCACAATCAGGGTTTGATCAAGCCGGTGATTTCGTTCGAGATCGGCGACCAACGTGGCCAATGCCTGGTCGAGTTGATCAATCAACACATGCTGATTGAGCTGTCCGTCGTTATGCGTGTCCCAGCCGGTCCCGTTGATGAAATTCAAATTGAACGACACTTCGACAAACCGCACGCCTTCTTGAACAAGCCGCCGGGCCAACAGGCAGCGTTGACCAAACTCACCGCCGTAGGCCTCACGCAACGACGGCGATTCGCTTTTCAGATCGAAAACACTCATAAACTTCGGGCCAGCCAACCGCATCGCCGCGATGCTGGTCTCTGCGTAATCGGCGATCTTCTTCTCGCCAACGTTGCGAGCAACATAGTTATCGCGCAGTTTCGCCAGCAGCGTTTCGCGACGTTCCTGCCGCGCTGCGTTCACGTCGTCTGGCCGTTTCAATCCAGCGGGTCCGAGCTCAGTATCGGTGAGATAGATGTAGCCGTGCTTGGCGCCCAAGAACCCTGGACCGCGGCTCGCGCTGGGATAGCCCATGACGACATACGCCGGTACCCCCACGCTGCTTGGGCCGAGCTGGTGTGCGACGATCGAACCGATGGACGGATAAAGCGTCGTTCCGGTTGGTGCCCGTCCGACATGCACGCGGTTGACCGCGGCGGCGTGTTCGTCGATCACATCATGATGCACTGTCCGTAAAAGCACCGCGCGATCTAAGCAGCCGGCCGTGCGGTGCAGGTGTTGGCAGACCTGGACGCCAGGAATCGCGGTTGGAATCGCGTCGTAGTAGGAACCGGCCTTCTTGGCCTGCGGGTCTCCTTTGATTTTCGGATCCCAAGTGTCGATGTGGCACGCTCCGCCGCCAAGCCAAATGAAGATGCAGCTGTCGGCCTTGGCTCGCGGTAACTCTGTTTTTTCCTCCGCGGCTTGAATCCCACTCGCCGGCAAGTGCACCGCGCCGAGAACGGCCGCAGTTGAAAGCCCGGCCTGAACCAGGAACTCCCGGCGTGTCGACGCTGGACCGTACGAATTCAA
>CAZFLF010000709.1:0-4373 GCA_964519825.1 uncultured Pirellulaceae bacterium
CTCTTTCAACAGCGCATGGCCGGCGACGTGGTCGGAATGGGCATGGCTTGCCAACAAAATCTTGACGTCCCGCATCTTGAAGCCGAGCGACTCGACCGAGGCGCGAATCAGAGGCACGGTTTCTTCGAAGCCGCTGTTGATCAGGATGTGGCCGTCCGGCGTAGTGATCAAGTAACTCGCCAACGCCTTGGAGCCAACGTAATAGACGTTGCCGATGATCCCGTGCGCGGGAAAGGCCTCGTCAGCGGAAGTTTGGCGGCAGAAAGCGATCGCGAAAAACAACGCATACCTTAGTGCGCGTGACACGGGCATTTCCTCAATGGTTTTGTATTCGGCCTAACACGACTGACTCATCGCAGGGATTCTTCTCGCGGCTGGTAGGAACCGTTGGTGGCGGTTACGCTCATCATCAATGAAGGATTTGTCCTCACCGGGAAAAATCAGCAATTCGTCATTTCACATAGGGGATATCGCAATCATGGTACGTCTATCTGGTCGGTCGAAACAGCTACTGACGGTTGCAGCCATCCTCTGGATCGTGGCCATTGGCTCTGCCGAGGACAAAGGTAAAGCCAGTCAACTATTCAACGGCAAAGACCTCAGCGGCTGGTTGGTCAAAGGGGGCAAAGCAGAAGAGACGTTGAAAGTCGGCACTGCCAAGATCGACCCCAAGAACCCGCGCGAATTGGTTGCCGAAGCCGGCGGCAATGAATTGATTAACTTCAAAGGGGGTGCGCGCGATTTTTATACCGAAGCTAAGATTGGCGACGCGGTCATCGAAGTCGAGTTCATGGTTCCACAAGGTTCCAATTCGGGCGTGTACGTGATGGGGGAATACGAACTGCAGATTTTCGATAGCTTCGGCAAGAAGACTGTCGGCCCCAGTGACGTCGGCGGGCTATACGGAGCGCAAGCTCCTCGCGTGAATGCAGCCAAGGCGCCGGGTGAGTGGCAGAAGCTCATCATCGAGTTCCGGGCACCAAAGTTCGACGCTGCCGGGAAAAAGACGGCCAACGCCCGCTTCGTCAAAGTCACGCTCAATGACCAGGTGATCCACGAGAACGTCGAAATGAACGGACCGACTCCCGGCGGCTTAACGGGTCAGGAACACGCCGCGGGACCACTCATGTTCCAGGGTAACCACGGCCCCGTCGCCTATCGAAACATCCAAGTGACGCCCGTGAAATGACGCCGCATCATTTCCGTTCGGGATCCGATGGCTTGTAAACCGGCAGCAGAATGTGAGACGGATGTTCCGCAGAAAGATGCACCACATTGGTTGCGACTCGAGTCGCACCAGCAGTGGGGTGCGGGTCGCCCGTATTGGCGTTGGGCTCGAAACGCGGCGAGTTGGAAGATGAGACCGCGACTCGAATGCGGTGTCCTTTGTTAAGGATCAGGGAGGTACTCCCGATGTCGACATTGACCTCGTAGACTTGGCCCGGCTCGAGTGACTCCCGCTTCTCGTAACTATTTCTCAGCGATGCGCGCTGAATTCCATCGGTTACCAGCATTGATTTTCCGTCGGGAAAGACATCGCACAACTTGACGGTGAAATCGGTGTCCGGGCAATCGGAAGATACAAAGAGTTTGGCGGTGATCGGGCCCGTGATTTCCAGCGGTTCTGCCAGCGGTTCGCTCGAAAAAATGAGAATGTCACGCCGCGATTCGACTTCACGCTGATCCATCGGACCTTTGCTGATCAACAGATTCTGTCCGCGAAGGAATATGACTGGATCTTGTGGATCGTACTTGTAACTGGCCTGATTCTCGCCTGTCACCGGTTCCTTACCGAGAGCACGGTTGGAATGCAGGAAGAATGGAGTCTTCGCGGCGGCGGGGGGCCAACTGTCAGCGGATCGCCAGTAGTTGCCGGGCGCATCCTTGTCCTCGGTGTCCCCCATTACGTAATAGTGGACAGGTTTCAGCTTGTCTGCGCCGTTCTTCGCTCCCTGGAGCCAATACGCGTACAAATTCATCGGCGCAACGACATTGATGGGCGCACCGGCAGCGTTCGGATAATCGACCTTCTGATTGAAGGCGCCATGTGCCAGCGGGCCGAGGATCAGGAAGCACTTACCGCGTGCCCGTGGTCCACCTCGCTCTTGGATCGTCACGAACGAATTAATCGTTCCTTGCAAAAAGATGTCGTACCATCCGCCGATGTAGACCCCCGGTGCGTTGACCTGGTCGGCGTGCGCATCGGCATTAAGCTTTTTCCAAAAGTCGTCGTACGTCGAATGCTCGAGGAACGTCGGTAAATTCACATCCGTCAAATTTTGCGACGTGAGCCAGCCCTCGAGCAGTTCTTTTCGCCAGACCCCACCTTGATACGCAGCCTGATGGTAATAATCCGAAAAGGCCACGCTCACGACCTGCCCTTGGAGAGCATCGGGAGCATTCGGCGCCGCCATGTTTTGCACAATTCCCAGAGCCGATCCGCCCCATGTGGCGACTTTTCCATTCGACCAAGGTTGTTTGGCAACCCATTCGATCGTGTCGTGCCCGTCCTGGTGAACTCCACCTAGCCCTTCGTTGCCAAAGATGATTGCAGGGTGCCCCTCCGAGTCGAAACGTCCTCGCACGTCCTGGGCAACGAGGGCGTAACCGAGTGCCCCGAGATTTCCCGCGACATCTTTCATGCCTTTCTTGCTGTACGGAGTGCGAATCAGAATCGTCGCAAAGGGCGGCTTCGCGTCCTTGGGCAAGTATACGTCCGTCGCCAATTTCACGCCGTCGCGCATAGCAACCATGTCTGTCTGAGGCGACGCACCGGCCAAATAGCCACACGCCGCTACCAACGTGATCAGGATTGTGGCACTAGCAATGGAAAGAACGCGAATGAAGCGCGCGGGGTGCATGTATCAGACTCCAGAAAAGTGTTAGCGCTACCCTGGACTGATGAAAATGGCGGCCGAAAACGCTGATTCGAGCGAGGGGGTCGGGAGTCTTTTTTGCGGCGGCGAGCGAATCGTTTAACCGCAAGCCGCAGGCGAGCGCGGTCGGGCGGTCGATCCCTGTTCAACGCGCTCGCCTGCGGCTTGCGGTTAAACGATTCAGCTGTCAAAAAAGGCTCCCGACCCCGTCCGCAATCAACGAAAACGGCAGCCGCTGGCAACTTCCCTTACGAAACGACCTTTGCGATCGGCTCGACGTCCTCAACTCCCACTAGTTTCTGGTCGAGCCCCTTGTAGAAGTAGGACAGCCGATTCGGGTCGAGGCCGAGTTGGTGCAGAATCGTGGCGTGCATGTGTTTGACGTGCAAGCGATCTTCGACTGCTGCACTACCGATTTCGTCGGTCTTGCCCACGCTCGTCCCACCCCGGACGCCGCCGCCGGCCATCCACATGGTGAAGCCATACGCGTTGTGGTCGCGGCCGGTTCCCTTCTCATATTCGGCGGTCGGTTGCCGCCCGAATTCGCCTCCCCACACGATCAGTGTCTGATTGAGCAAGCCGCGATCCTTCAGATCTTGCAGCAAGCCGGCGATCGGCCGATCGGTCTCGCCCGCGTGCATTTCATGGTTGTAGACTAGGTCGTTGTGCGCGTCCCAGTTCGCGTCATTGTGGTGCCCGCCGGAATAAATCTGTACGAACCGCACACCGCGCTCGACCAACCGCCGCGCCAGCAGGCATTGCCGACCGACGAATGCGGTCTTTTTGTCATTTAATCCATACAGTTCTGCGGTCCGCTCCGTTTCCTGGCTCAGATCGACCGCTTCGGGTGCGGAGGATTGCATCTTGAAAGCCAATTCATAGCTGGCGATCCGAGCCGCCAAATCGGAATTGTCACTACGCGGCGCGCGATGCTCTTCGTTGTATGCACGTAACGCGTCCAGCAGTTCGCGCTGCATCTCCGGCGCGACTTCCGCGGGGGGTTTCAGATCGAGAATCGGCGATCCTTGGGAACGGATCAACGTCGCCTGGTACGTAGCCGGCATGAAACCGCTGCTCCAGTTTTTCGCGCCGCTGATCGGGCCGCCGCGCGGGTCGAGCATCACCACGAACCCGGGCAGGTTATCGTTGACGGTTCCCAGGCCGTAGTTGACCCACGACCCGAGACACGGGCTGCCGCTGAGGATTCGACCACTGTTCATCATCAGCATGGCGGAACCGTGAATCGGCGAGTCGGCGGTCATCGAGTGCAAGAACGCGATCTCATCGACATGCTGGGCGAGATTGGGGAACAAGTCGGAAACCCACTTACCGCATTGGCCGTATTGCTTAAAGCTCCACCTCGGCTCGACGATGCGTCCCTGATTCCGATGCCCGCCACGGCCAAGCGTTTTGACGGTGATGGTCTTGTTGTCCATCCCTTTCATCGAAGGCTTGTAGTCGAACATATCGATGTGGCTCGGCCCGCCGTACATATAC
>CAZFLF010000710.1:0-4369 GCA_964519825.1 uncultured Pirellulaceae bacterium
AGCCAGCGGGTAGCTGGCGAGGGGGGAAAGAGGAGAACCTGGCTGGCGAGTTTTTCAACGGAGTGTTCGCGCAGCGGCGTTACGTCCGTGATCCACAAGCTGCGACCGTGCGTGGCCGCGACCAGCTCGCCATTCGTCGGGTGCAGCGCGATTTCATGGACCGCGACGGTCGGCAGGTTGTTGTTGAATTTCGTCCACGACTGACCACGATCGACCGAGCACCAAGCGCCAAATTCCGTCCCGAGATAGAGCAGATTCGGATTCTGTAAATCCTCACGTAAGCAGCGGGTCGAGCCCCATGGCAAATTGCCCCGCAACGACTTCCAAGTCTGGCCAAAGTCTTCCGAGACGAACACATACGGCTCATCGTCATCGGAGCGATGGCCATCGCAGCAGGCATAGATCCTCCCGTCCTCAAATCGAGACGCCTCGAGCGTCGCGACCCAGCGTGGCGCGGGGAGGCCGACGTTCTTGGTCACGTCGGTCCACTTTTGGCCGCCGTCGCGCGTGCCCCACAGCGCCCCATCGTCGGTCCCGACATACAACACGTTGGAGTTTCGCGGCGATTCAACCAGCGCTGTGGCGCTGCCGCGTTTGGTCAAGGTGATTTCCGGAGAGATCACTTGCAGGTTGTTGCCGCGATCCAATGAGCGGAACACAAAATTGCCGGCGCAATAGAAAATCCGTGAATTGTGATTGGACAGAATGAAAGGCGCGTTCCAATTGAAGCGGTACGGCGGTGCTCCACGCGGCCGTTCGGGACGAATGGAGGCCCGCTCGCCGGTCCGCAGATTGCGCCGCCCCATCGCGCCGTTCTGGCTTGTAAAATACACGAGGTCCGGTTCATTCGGATCGACGCGACACATGAATCCGTCGCCGCCGCCGACGGAAATCCAGTCTTCGTTGATCGGTCCCGGCCCGCGCAGGCTGTGGCTGGGGCCGAACCAGGTGCCGTTGTCTTGCAGACCGCCCGTGACGTGGTAGGGCGCCTTGGGCGAGATCGCCACATGATAAAACTGTCCGATGGCGGTGTGGTTCAAGTGATCCCAATTCGCGCCGCGATCATACGAAACGTACACACCACCGTCCGTGCCAAGAATCATGTGTCGTCCGTCGCGTGGATCGATCCACATCGCGTGTCCGTCAGCGTGCACGCCGCGACCGAGATTGGCATCGAATGTAACTCCACCGTTGTGGGACGCGTACTGTGATACGCCTAGCACGTAGACATGTTGCGCATCATTCGGATCGATGCGGACGACGCTGAAGTACATCGGCCGCGAGTTGAGACTGTTGACTCGCTGCCATGTTTCGCCACCGTCCTGTGATTGATAGACGCCGCCGTACTGATAGCCCTGCGAACCCTGCTGGTCCTGGACGTTGGGACTTTGTCCACCGTAGCTGAAAGAATACGGCCGGGTGCGCGATGGGCCGCCGGGTCGTGAGTCCATCGTGGCCGTGATCTGCTTGGATTCCGTACCGCGGAGCACATCGAGCGTGATCTTGTCGCCCGGCTTGCGTTTCGCCAACTCGGAAGCCAATTCGTCATAATTGGCAGTTTTCTTTTGGTCGATGGACTGCACGATGTCGCCGGCTTGGAGTCCGGCCCTCTCCGCCGGACCGTCGGGCGTAATTTGCGATAATTTCGCCCCTCCTTCCGTGTCCTCGCCTTGGATCCCCAGATACGCATCAGTCGGTTGCCGGTTTGTCGATTGGCCGCCTGGCCGGTTCTCCAGCGTGACGGCGATTTCCTTTTTCTCGTCGCCGCGTTGTACTTGCAGAGTGACTTTGTCGCCGGAGGCGCGTCCGCGAACTTGTTCGACCAATTGTTCAAAGGTCTTGACCTCACGTCCTTCGAACGCGGTCACGACATCGTCGATCTGTAAGCCGGCTTTAGCGGCGGGCGAATCCGGCACGACTTGCGTCAGCACGACGCGTCCTTCGCGTTCCTCGCCCATGGCGCCAAGCCACACGGGCGACTGCGCGTTCGACCCGGGACGAGTTGCGAGCGTGACTTCGAGCTTCTCCTCTTTGTCACCGCGCCGTAGTGTCAGGCTGAGCTTCTGTCCGGGTTTTCGTGAACGCAGTTCTTCGAGCAATTCATCAAATTGCTGCGGCGCCTTCTCTCCCACGGAGGCGAGCACGTCACCCACCTGCACACCAGCTTTTGCTGCGGGACTATCGGGAAGAACCTGCGTAATTTGGGCCTTGCCATCCACGTCCTTTCCGACCACACCGAGATACGCCGGCAACGGCGCCGGGCCTTTGCCAATTCCTTCGCAGTCGACGATGGCGAACAATGCGTGGGGTTCTCCACGCTGCCAATCGATTCCAATACGCCCCGTGGGACTGCTGGGCAGGCCCGCCGACAGTTTGCGGAAGGTCTTGCCGCCATCGGTGGTCTTGTACAACCCACCCCCAGGGCCCCATTTCTTGATCGGGTCGTAGCCATCGTATCCCTCGGGAATCTTGACTTCGTTGCCTGGCCAACTATCGAAGCCGTCGCGCAGCCGCACCCACATCGCGACCACCAGCGTCTCCGGATCGGTCGGGTGCATAATGGCATCGATCACGCCGGTGCGGTCGTCGACGTACAACGTCTTTTGCCACGTCTGGCCCCCATCGGTGGTTTTGAACAAGCCCCGCTCCTCGTTGGGGCCGTACAGCCGCCCCAACGCCCCGACGAATACCACATCCGGGTTCTTGGGATGGATGAGGATGCGACTGACCTGGTAGGACTTCTTAAGCCCCATCGACTTCCAGGTCTTGCCACCGTCGGTCGATTTGTACACGCCATCACCGTAGGACACGGAATTGCGCGGGTTGGCTTCGCCGGTTCCGACCCACACGATGTTGGCGTCAGACGGAGCGACCGCGACCGCGCCGATTGATACGGTGGCTTCGCGATCGAACTGATGTTCAAACGTGATACCGTTGTTCACGGTCTTGAGTAAGCCTCCCGACGCGGTCGCCACCCAGAACGTGTTCGGATCCTTTTCGGCAACGGCCAAGTCAACGATCCGCCCCCCCATATTTGCCGGTCCAATGGCCCGCCACTTCAGCACCTGTAGCCATTTTGCATTCAGTGGCTTTGGCGCTGCGGGCATCGCCTTCACAGCGGCCTCGCTGGTGGAACCGCCGGCCGAGCCGCCACGCAGAGCCTTGATCTCGTCTATTAGCCGGTGCAATTGGCGTTCGATTTCGGTCAGCCGCTGGTCGCGCTCGGACGCGGGTTGGACTGCCGCAGCCTCGGCCGACTTCTCTTGCGATTTCGGCGCCGACTCATCGGGATTTTGCGACGAGGGACTCTTAGTGCGTGAGCCTGAGCTTTTCTTCTTCTTTTTAGTTGGCTGCTCTTTCTCCGCATCTTTCTTGTCACTGCTCGTTGTGGTATCGGGTTGCGAACTAGCCGCTGCCGGGTCCTGAGCAGTCGTTTGTGCGGAAACGGCAGCTACAGCCCACCAGGCAGAAAGGCCAAGAAGGCTCAGGTGGAGAATCAATATCGGCCGCCCACAATAACGTCGCATGGTGAAACTCCAATTTATGGCTGACGGTAACTGTTCTGATTCGACCGCCTTCGCGTTGGTTGCGCCTGGCGCAGCGCTTTTTCAACGCAAACGATGAATTCATGGCCGCTCATGGTGTCGAACGCTAAACAGAAGACCGCAGGCGCCACAATTCATCAGAGTGCTGGCTGCGGCCGCGACTCGTGAAGTCGGGGACGAACAGGCACCTATTAAAATTCATCAACACGGCAACATCAACAATCGACACGTCGAAACCGACTATCTATTCTGGCTGGTTGAATCAAACGTGGCCGGATGGCACCAGAGCGCCCCGCTGCCCGTGTTCCGTTGGACCGGCGATCGCCATAGAGTATTGGCGTCCCGGGACTGTGACAAAGACACGAACTCCGTGAAAGGGCCTAAACATGCTCAATACAAGCGATCGCCGCGAGTTTCTGAAGCTGACCTCCACCGGCATCGTGGCCGCGACGGCGCTGACCGGTGTCCAAGCGTTGGCCGCGAAGAGCGCCAATGACAAGCTCGTCGTAGGATTGATTGGCTGCGGAGGACGCGGCGTTCATGACGCGGGATTGTTCCAGAAAACTCCCAACGTTGAGGTTGCCTACGTCAGTGATGTCGACGAAAGCCGCAGGCAGGCGACGGCCCAAAAACTGGGAGTTGATTCCCGACGAGCAGTCCACGATCTGCGACGAATTCTCGACGACAAATCGGTCGATGCAGTCATCGTCGCCACGCCTGATCATTGGCATTCGCTCGCCGCGATTCTGGCTTGTGATGCCGGCAAACACGTGTACGTCGAGAAGCCGATTTCGCACAACATTCGTGAGGGTCGGTTACTGGTC
>CAZFLF010000711.1:0-4366 GCA_964519825.1 uncultured Pirellulaceae bacterium
CCAGCTGGGTGATTTCATTGGCCTTCTCTTCCTTTTCCGCAAATTCCACCAACGGCTTCACGACGTCCACCGCTTCCAATTCTCGTCCCAGGTCGACTAACATTTCACTGAGTTTGCTCCGCGCGTCGATGCTGTCCCCGGATTCAATTTTGTCCTCGGCAATGACGAGGCGGTACTCGTTGGCCGACCAGTCAACCAGGCCGCGTTCATACAACAATTTCGCGATTGCTAAATGTACGTCGTACTTAGCCGGATGGAGTTGCCGGGCTTCCAACGCCGTTTTTTCGGCACTGGCGGAGTCGCCGCGCTTCAATTGAGCTTCGGCCACGCGGTACAACAGCCGTGATTCGCCCCGGATCTGATTCCCGAAACGAATTGCGATTTCGTCGGGTGCGGTAAACAGTTTGTTTTCGATCGCCCAATCCACCGCATCGTAGATATCAGCGACTTCGTCGTTGATCAGGTCATAAGTGCGCCGAAAATTCGCCAACGCTTCCTGGGCACGATTGCGATTCAACAGCAACTTCGTCTGCCAGCGGAGCAGTTCTCGAGCCACTTCGCGATCGCTTTGCGCCGGAGACTTGGCCAGCGTCCCCAGCTCAGCTCGCGTGATGCGATCCCAATCGGGTAGGGTACTGTTGGGTTCCGCCAGCTCACGACTGTATGTGAGAAGCCATTCGACGGCGGGCCGCTTACTCTGCGAGACACCTTTGCGAATCACTTCCGCGACCTGTTGTCGCTTGGCCGCGTCGTCGGGCGTCGCGCGCGACATGATCAACAGGGCCGCCTGCTTCGATAACACGCGGTCGGGTTCAAACCGCACGATCCGGCACAGAGGTTCGATCCCCACGCCTTGCTCCAGGGTCGCTAGATGTTGCGCCCGCGTCTTTCGTTCGTTTCGGCCGAGCTCCCCGAAATTGGTCAAAAAACTCTTCACTTCCGGCGGGTCGCTGTCCAAACTCCACGCAACAGGAATGCTCCGAACCAGATACCGGGCGCGTTGCGCGATCTCGACGTCTGGATGATCTTGCGCCGCCAGCAGCTCATCAAATGCCACTGTTCCTAGTCGACGCAATTCTTCCTGGGCTTTTTCACGGATCGGGTACTCGCTATCGCCAAGTTGAGTAATCCAGTGAGCGATCTTCGCCGCGGTATCGAGTGCAGGTGCTGGCGCCGACGCAGTGTTCGGTTCCTGCGCGAAGGCGAGGGCATCGAGCGTCAGCGCCCCACTCGCCGCGGCCAACAATAGCCCGCTACTCCAGATCCGGCAGATTTTCGGCAACATGATGACACCTGTTCCACATATACCGCACATCGTCACGGGTGCGACATCTTTCCACAGGAGGAAAGAAACGGTCTCGCTTGAATCCGCTCAGGGCATAAATCTTTCCACATGGAAGAATACCGCACGTCGTCTCGCCAAAGCAAGGCAAACGAAGCTCGGACAGGGATATCGACGACGGATTATTCAGTCGAGTCGGTAGGCGTTGGCCACAGGAATATCCGGTGCCAGCGTTGATTCCCGTATCTCTGGGCAATCGGCGTTAGCTGCGGATCATCGACAGATATGCCAAGCGCACAGCCGAACGTCGACAGCAGCACGATTGATCCGCAGCGGCGACAGGCTCGTCAGCCTTCGCTGCAGCGACCTGGTGCCGGTGGAACCAACGACTGGTAAAGTCTTCCACTGTGATTTGTGCACAGCTGACACGTAAGTCCACTGGTATATGAGTTTTCACAAAGACCGAGTGCCCATTTCCGAGCGCTTGCTGATTGAAGCCGTCGGCGAACACCCGGCGACTGCGGTTCTGTGTACGTCGCTTGGACGAGGACAACTTGCGGCCGCATTGTCGACCCGTATGCGGCTGGCCACGGTCCATTGTCACTTTCTGGATATCTACCGCGCCGAGAAGTCCATGCGATGGCTGGCATCGCGCGGCGCGCGTGTGACGGTCGTCTGCACCGCCGATTTTCCCGAGCGCGAGTTCGATCTGGTGGCGCTCCCTTGCACGGCGCGAGGCGACGGCGAACTTACTCGCGACTTGCTGCAAACCGGTTTCCAGCGTCTCGGGTTGGGGGGACGTCTGTTCGTCGCCACCGACAATCCGCGCGACACGTGGCTGGGAGATCAAATGGCGAGTCGGTTCCGTAAGGTCTTGCGGTCGCCAACGCCACTTGGAGTCGTCTATTCGGGCGTCAAGACCGAGCCGCTGCGCAAGGTCAAGAATTATTCCTGTGAGTTCGTGTTTCGCGACGGTCCGCGACTCATTCGCACCTTTAGCCGCCCGGGGGTCTTCAGCCATCGGCGGTTGGATGTCGGGGCTCGTGCATTGATCGAGTCGATGGAAGTCCAGGATGGCCAACGCGTGCTGGATCTCGGTTGCGGTGCGGGGGTCGTGTCGCTCGCGGCCGCTCAGCGAGCTCAGAATGTGATCGTCACGGCAATCGATGCCAATCCGCGCGCTATCGAGTGCACTCAACGTAGCGCCGAATTGAACGCCTTGCAAAATATTACGACGATCCTCAATGCCGACGCCGAAAGCGACGCGCCCGGCACCTATGGCTTGGTATTGGCCAACCCGCCGTATTACTCGCATTTCCGAATCGGCGAGATTTTCGTGCGAGGAGCGGAACGGGCGCTCCAGGGGGGCGGGGTCCTGCAACTCGTCACCAAGCAATCGGACCGATACTTGTCGCTGGTCCAAGCCGGCTTTCGCGACGCAACGGTGACGCCCGTCCGCCAGTACCAAGTCGTCCGAGCCGTCCGGGCGGGCTAGTGTTTGATCGGATCGCCTTCACAACTCTTAGGTAGGTATTGGGTGTCGAACTGAGCGACACAAGATTTTTCATCCCCGGTTTTCGCATTGGACACACCCCTGTGCTCACCTATAATGGGCGCAACCCAACCGACGGCCAACCGGGTCGTCAACCCGCCTGCCAATCTCCCCATTCCGCCCCCGACTGGCCCCCCAAGCCCGACTGCCTAAAAGCATGCCCGCACTGTTGATACGTCTTGGACTTTGCGTGATCCTCTGCGCAGGATTTGTCGCGATCGGACGGGCGGACGTCACGCCCGAACGGGAACGCGCCTTCACGACGGAAATCGCACCTCTCCTGAAGAAATTCTGCCTCGATTGCCATAGCGGTTTAGAAGCGGAAGAGGCAGTGCGGCTCGACCAATACCAGTCCGCGGCGCAAGTCTTCCAGGGACGCTCTACGTGGCTCAAGGCTTTAGCCCGGGTGCGCGCTGGCGAGATGCCCCCCAAGGACGCTGAAAAACCCACGAAAGAGGAACGCCAGCGCCTCGTCGATTGGCTGGACGGAACACTCAACGACATCAACTGCCAGCAGGCTCAACATCCTGGACATGTCACTTTGCGGCGGCTGAATCGCGCGGAGTATCGCAACACCATCCGAGACATGTTGGGAGTCGACTACGCCCCCGCGCAAGATTTTCCGGCGGACGACGTCGGTTACGGCTTCGACAACATCGGCGATGTGATGACGTTGCCGACGATTCTGTTAGAAAAGTACCTGGCTGCGGCGGAAGAGATTTCCACGCGGGCGATCATTACGAAATCGGGGCCCGAAACTGTTTATCAGCGTCACGCATCTCAATTACGCGGCGACGGCGAACGGTTAAGCAGCATTGAAGGGCCGCGGATTCTGGCCTCGAACGGCGAAATGACGGGGCGACTGCGACTGCCGAAATCCGGCCTATATGAAATACGCGTCAAGGCCTATGAACACCACGCCGGCGGCGAGCCGACGAAGATGGCCATCCGCGTTGACGGGAAAGAGATCACCGTGGTGGAGGTGACCGCCATGGAGACGAAGCCAGGACTCTACACCGCACAAGGTCGCGTGGACCAGGGAGACCGCCGATTCGGCCTAGCATTTCTCAACGATTTCTATCAGCCCGACGACCCCAATCCGGACAACCGCGATCGGAATCTGATCGTTCAGTCGGTGGAAGTCGTCGGCCCGTTGGACCAACCACGCGAATTGCCCGACTCGCACCGACGCATCTTCTTCGTTACGCCCGATGCGAATGTCTCGGTCGACGCGGCCGCGCGCCAGATTCTCGAACGGATGGCGAGCCGAGCGTTTCGCCGGCCCGCAACTACCGATGAGGTCGATCGACTGCAACGAATCGTCAAGCTCGCCAGCGATCAAGGGGACTCGTTTGAGCAGAGCATCCAGCTCGCGCTGCAGGCGATTCTGGTGTCGCCACATTTCTTGTTTCGCGTCGAAGCCGAGCCCTCGGCCGGACAAACTTGGCGCGAATTGAACGAATATGAACTGGCCACACGCCTGGCCTATTTCCTCTGGAGCAGTGCTCCCGACGACGAGTTGCTGCAAGCGG
>CAZFLF010000712.1:0-4361 GCA_964519825.1 uncultured Pirellulaceae bacterium
GCTACTCGCGAAATACTAGGAACATCACGTTGTGGTGGACCGCTGCGGACAGCAACGGAAGAAACTTTGCTGACTTGGATCCGGCCGAGGCCCTGGTTATTTGGTTATCGCAACTAAGCAACAATCCACGAGATCCGCTGGCTGGAGTCGATCCAGCATTCACTGGTGAGCGGAAGGTATTTTTCAAGTTCGACGACACCCGTCTGACATGTCCGCTCGGCGGACTTCCCGCCGCAGTTCCCGTCGCGAATCGAACGGATTTCGATAAAGACAATTGGCCTGAATATGTACCGAGGTACGGCAACCAAGCACCGTATGTGTATTTCGACGGCCGAGTGCTAGGTGGAGCGTATGCATACCAGACGGCTCGCTACCCGAAAACGACTCCGCTGGTCCCGTCCGGAAGTAATATTGCTCGCCCGTACCGCTCGATCACGGACGTCGTTGCGGCGCGCGACAATGGTCGTACGCAACCCTTTAACGTACCAGCTGGCTTCAACCAGCAGCAATGGATGAATCCGGGCGGATTTCAGATTATCTGTGCTGGCCAAGATAATGACTTTGGTCCGGATATTGCCGGTGCCGCAATCGTCTTTAAAACATATCCAGTACCAAACTATACATTGGTTGGACCGGACGAAGACAACATGACGGATTTCAGTGAATTGAACATCTTAGCGGACAAGGTCCCGTAACTGATTGTGAGTATGGCGTATGTCAATCAAGTATTCGGTCTATCGCCGGTCCTTTACGCTTGTTGAGCTGCTGATTTCCATCGCGATTATCACGATGTTGGCGGCAACCGCGCTGTTTACTTTGTACGGTGTGTTGGAGCATGCGAAAGAGGTTCGCACCCGAACTCAAATTGCGAAGCTGCATGAAATGTTGATGGACCGCTGGGATTCTTATCTTTCGCGTCCGGTGCGATTGTCTTCAACTGCCGGACTGACGCCCAGGGCAGCTGTATTAAAGCGATTATGGGCATTACGGGAATTGATGCGAATGGAGCTGCCCGATCGAATTACCGATGTCAAGGACCGAACACCTGCTCATCTAGCGGTCATCCCATCACTAGCAAATGCGTATACACGCGCTGTCGATGGCGCACTAGGAAACACGAATTGGTATGTATCTCCGCAACCGCAGGATGGATCCGTGGCCGCTGGTAAATGGTCCTACATAGCGCAAGGGTCCGAATGCCTTTATCTCATCGTATCTCAGATTCACGATGGAGATCGGAGCGGAATCGAATTTTTCCAAAAGTCCGAAATTGGCGATACCGACGGCGACGGAATGAAAGAGATTCTAGACGGTTGGGGTCGGCCAATCGAGTTCATGCGCTGGGCCCCTGGGTTCGCAACGAATCCCGGTCCAGATGGCCAATGGGGGATTGCGGGCACGGATGACAACAACGACTCGACAACCGACAACCCAATTGAAATCGGGTATCCGGGATCAGACGACTCGTCAGACGTCCAAAGTCGAGACGCTTCGACTAGTCCCGATCCATTTGATCCACTCAAGGTAGATCCTATTGATCCTCTTAATCTGTCCAATCTAGCTCCTCGCCCAACGTACGCACTCATTCCGCTCATCTATTCTGCCGGTAAGGATGGTAGCTATGGGGTCGAAGCGGAGATCGACATTGACGACACCAACGATAGCCCCACGAAGCAAATGGATCTATTTCATTACTCCCTGGTCGTCAATGACCCGTACATCGTAACAACCTTTGGGTTTCTTGGTCGCCCAACTCCAACGACTTCGGCAGATAACATCTCAAATCATACTATCGATACCAATTAGTCATTATTATGAGAAATCGTTGTCTAAATCCGTGCTTGGTGGCCCATGGCCGGTTAGAGACCGGAAAAGCCGGAGAGAATCTCGGACATACGCCAGTTCAGAGAGAATTTCCGCGGCCTGGACAATATCCACGCGCCATGACGCTTGTAGAGTTATTAGTTGTTATCACAATCATCTTGGTATTAATGGCCGTCGCCATACCGCTGGTACGCCCAGCACTCAAGGCGGGCGTTTTGCGGGAGGCGTCGCGACAATTGAATGCACAACTCGCGCTGGCAAAGGCCCGTGCTGCTCAGCGCGGACAACGTACCGGTATCAGCATTCAACGTACGGCTGCGGGTGCCAACTCTGCATTAGACGTTTTTATTGTTGAGGAGCCGTTGCCTTACTCCGGCGATGTCGTCGACGCCAAGGTGCAATTGTTGGTATTGCCCAGCACTGGACGCGTTCAGCGGGCACACTTTGATACAAGTGGAAGTACCCTCGACTATTCAGCAACCAACAGTGCGACGTTGTTTAAACAGGTGTCAGTCGGAGACCGGATTAAGTTCGATTATCGCGGGGCGACTTACGTGGTGACTGGCGTCGTTCCTTCTAATGGATCAATGGTGACAGATATCAGTTTCACGCCATCGGCTACCATTTGTAATCCAGGTCCTGATCGCAAGTGGGGAATCGCCAATACGGATGACGACGGTGATGGAACTATCGATAACCAAACTGAAGCGTATGCCGCGGGATCCGATGACTTCGCTCCGGAATTTCCCGCAGGTTCGGTGGTGCCCTATCAGCTTTTCCGTCAGCCTCGACGAACTTCAGTGAAACCCTTACAGATCGCGAGTGGAGCCTGTGTCGATACTCAATGGTCCGGGCTCGGCGCAGCGGGGACACAGTTTGCTGCAATTCCAATGACGGTTGGTGCGAATACGTACTTGGATAATCAGCCCGTCGTCATTCTCTTTGAACCAGGCGGAAGCGTCTCCTCGGTGCTCACGGGAGTGTTCAACGCATCGACGAATGCCTTCGCGTTAACCGAAATAATTGTTGACGGCCCAATCCATTTGCTCATTGGTAGATTCGAACAGGCGGCACCCGCTCCACCAGCGACGAGTAGTGAAGCGATCACCAACTTGGCGGATTCAACGTGTGTGTGGGTATCCGTGTCCGATCGCAATGGATCCCTTACCTCTGCGGAAAACGATGGTAGTGCGGCAACTATTGATTTGGCGAGAATATTCGCGCGCTCTGGCCAGAACATGGGAGGACGATGATATGAGGCGTAGAGGCGTCAGCATTTTAGAGGTGTTGTTTGCCATCGGTGTCATGGGAATCGGGTTACTTGGAGTCACCGCGGTTTTGCCTGTCGCATTGAGCCAAGTCAGTAAGGGACTTATTAAGGACCGAGCGGCTCGCCTGGGAACGAATTCGGTAGAGACATTCCAGACCTCAATGATGGCGAATCCGAATAATTGGGTGTGGTATGATTCGACAAATAATACATTGAAGAGTGTAGGGTCACCGGCGATAACCGGTAATGCATACTTAATCGATCCACTACTTTTTGCCCGGTACTATTCCAGGCTCAATCCGACACCGTCGTCATCTGCCGCGGTGTTTCCCTTCGGGACACCCATTACGTTTCCCAGGATGTGGCGAGTCGGAATTACCAAAGCAGCCGGTTTGGGGCTTATTACAGGAGCGCACGCAGACCAAATCTTTATTGCGAACGACGATTTGGTGTTTGGGAAGCCCGAGGAAAAGACGCTTCCACCAAACCAGGAATTCGGAGACGGTTATCGTCGCCAAATGGAGGGGAGCTTTTCTTGGTTTGCCACCGTGGCCCCGAAATATGTAGCGTCGGGGAGTTTTAGCGAATTCAAGAGCCTCTATATCCTGTCTGTAGTTGTGTTTCACAAGCGAGACGCGTCATATCAACTCATCAATGCTAATGAGCGAATGGTGGGGGTAACGTTCAATGGCGGCGGGTTTGGGGGAGGGGAAGTTACGTTTCAAGCGGCCAGCATTGATGACGTCCTGGTAAAGCCGGGGAGCTGGGTTTTGTTGATGGCGGATACCTCCGTGGCCGGTTCGACGGACATGTTCCGATGGTATCGCGTTGCGGACACCGGCGCGGATACGGTGGCGAATGGACCAAATTTTGATCTCGAAGTAACACTCGACGGGCCCGACTGGCCCGCCGCCGCCCTTGCAAGTAACAGTCCGGCGATTCCCACGTACGCAACGGTCGTTGCCAACGTCGTCGGGGTCTATGAGCGAGAAATTCGATTGGAAGACTCTTCCCTTTGGTCAGGCAATTAAGTTGAGGCAGCGTTTTCTCAGGCAAGCGGTTGGTGTTGGGAGATTCCAAGGCTGAGTTGTGCTTGTATTTAAGCTCTCGCAGCTGCGCTTTTTTTGGAGAATGGATCATGTATTGCCGGCGAAAACCGCATCGTGGGGTTGTGCTCCTGATCGTCCTGAGCCTGCTCGTTCTGTTTCTGTTGCTGGTTGTTGGATTCTTGATTGCAGCCGGACAATATCGTTATGCCTCCGACGCG
>CAZFLF010000713.1:0-4360 GCA_964519825.1 uncultured Pirellulaceae bacterium
TACCGTTCGTGCAAATGCCAAGGACTGGGATCTCGAACCATCGCACATCGGTATCATGGGTTTCTCTGCTGGCGGTCATTTGGCAGCCACAGCCGGAACCCACTTCGACGATGGCGATCCGACCGCAACCGCAGCCATCGACCGTGTCAGCTGCCGGCCCGATTTTCTGATTCTCGTCTACCCCGTCATCATCATGGGCGAGAAGACTCATCAGGGTTCTAAGACCAATCTTTTAGGCAAAGACCCGTCGCCCAAGCTGGTCGAACTATTCTCAAACGAGAAACAGGTGACGGCGCGGACGCCGCCGACTTTTCTGGCACACGCCCAAGACGACAAACCCGTGCCTCCCGAACACAGCCAGGCCTTTTACGACGCCCTCCAGGCTCACAAGATCCCCTCGCAGTACCTCGAACTGCCGTCGGGCGGTCACGGTCTCAACGGCTACAAAGGACCCATGTGGGATGCGTGGCAGGAGAAGTCCTTGGCATGGTTGGCCCAATTGAAGTTCATCCCAGCGGAAACCACGACGGCAAAATGAAGCCGCCTCACACCCTCACACTCTCACACTCTCAAACCCAGCGTGACCTAACCACCGCGCGTACATGCATCACATACGCCAGCACTCCCGACGACAGGCCGATAACGAAAACGACCGTTCGCGGGGAGAGTACGACTGCGGGGACCGCCCGCTGCAGTGCGAACCGGACGACAAACGCCAGCATCAATCCGATGATGCCCCACAATAGACTGTGACTGGCAGCAGCGACGAACCAGTTCCACCGGCGAGTCGGCTCGAGGGTCGAGTCCAGCTTCCGCAGTTCCACGGTTCGGTCGAGCAACCCGAAGAAAGTGGTCAACGTGGACTCGATGAAAGCCATCGGCAGAAGCATCACGAAGATCGACTCGGAACCGGTGAGCGGAATGGCGGTGCGCCCGCCGAACACCCACCAGGCAATCGTACCGTTGATCGCCAGATTGATGGCAAAATCGCGAGGACCCGCGACTCGAAATGCAAATCGTCGCAGGTGATCCCTCGCGCTGTCTTCAAGTCGGTTATGGATTGGGGGTAAGAAATGTCTTCCGGTCGGCATTTTTTACCCCCAATTTATGACCGGAAGTCCTTCGCATTACGAAACTCCATTGAGTAGTCTATTTTGCACTTCCTTGCGATCGCATGTACTCGAACAAATCGGCGGCCTCCTGAGCCGTTAAGTCGCTCAGGATGCGTTCCGGCATGAGTGATATCTCGCTTTTGCGTAGCTCCTCGATATTCTTGCGGGCGATTTGCACGGTCTGTTTCTCGGCGGTTTTGATAACCACCTTTTGATCTGTTTGTTCGACAAGCAGCCCGCTGATCGTTCGCCCGTCATCCAGGATGACGGCATAAGCCGCAAATGGATCGTCGATCTTCAGCGACGGCTGCAAAACGTGTTGCAGCAGTTCAGCGGGACGTGTGAATTTCTTATTGATCTCTTGCAGCGTCGGACCCACGGACTGGCTGGGGTCGTCGATCTGGTGACAGTTACGGCAGCGTGCGCCGTCGCTGAAGAAAATGAGCTTGCCCCGTTCTCGATCCCCCTGGCGGCTGAGAATGCTTTGTGGATCGATGTTCGCGCCGAGCGTCCTGCGGCGTTGCGATTCCGGCATGAAGGTTTCGAATAGCCCGCGAATATCACTCGTTGGCGCCTGGCTACCTAACGATACCGCCGTCCGGAAATCTTCGGCCGGTAGGGCTCCCCGATGCAACTGCGCGAGGAGCGCCAGGCTACCTTCCGTCGACTTAACAAGTGTCTGAATCGCTTCGTCGCGCCGCACTCGCGGAGCAGATTTATTTGGTGCCAACGATCCCAACGCCTTTGCTTCGGCCGAGTCTTCCTTAATGGGCGCTGAGGATGCCTGATTCGCGTTATTCGCAAGCGAACGAATCCACTGTTCAATCAGTGACACTCCCGCGCTATCGACGACTTGCGAGCCGATATAGGGCATCCGCGCGTAACCCAGCTTCGACATCCGATACAGCAGCACGCTGCGATACGGGTCGCCGGGAGCAATGATCTTTGCCTCGCGCATGCCGAATGAACCGATGCCCGTCCCCTTATTCGTATTAAGTTTTTCGAACGGCATGTCACGACGCAGGTAGAACGAGACAATCGCGTTACCACGCGGGTGATGACACATACCGCAATTGGCATGCAGGTACGAACGGGCACGGTCGTCGAGCTTCTGCGCAGGATCATGAGGGTCAACAAGTCGCGAGGGATCGTCGTCGGGAATCGCGGGGGACTTGGCGAGCACACCTTGGGCGGCCAACGCCTCCAATTGATCGGCCGAGCTGGACCTGTCGCTCGCAATCGGGCGGTGCAATTGGTTTGGAGAAAACCCGAGCACGAACCGTGCTCCCGCGTCGTGACACAATTTGCACTCATTCGTGGCGTTCACTTGCCAGGTTCGCTCAACCAGTGCTGCTTGGTCCGCCGAGTTCGCGACTCGCAGCGGTCGGCTCGTTCCAATCGATCCCGCCAGCTGGGCATCTTTGCCGGCTTCGTCCCACAAATAGCTGTACGGATGCCACACTCCGTTTTCGTAATGCAGGAGCTGGGTTTCCAGACGAATGGGTTTGCGTGCGTTCCCCTGCGGCAAAGTCAGATTCTTGACGAACACCGTCCCTTCAGGAAACACGGCGGACTGATCCGGGTTCGTGGAAAGTTGAATCTTCCCTACTGCGGGAATCGCGACCCAACGTTGGGCTTGGGCACCGTCCATCCAACGGTCGACTCGCACCGCATAAGGCACAACGCCCGGCGCTGGATCCAGGTTCTCCAGCGATGTGAATAACCCCGTTTCGCTGAGGCGACGTGGAAAGTCTGCGGAACGGTCTTTCTGTTCGGATGGCAGGAGTTCGAAAATCTGACCGGTGAAGTCGTAGTCCAACACATACAGTTCGCCGTGGCTTCCTTGAGTGAAAGCCACGATGCGCTGATCCGTATCAACGAGAGTGGTATGGGAATACGCTCCGTCGCGATCCGGCCGGATGGCCCAGATCGTCCCTGTGATGTAGTCGCCATAGACGAACGAGCCAACCAGATTGGGCAGCTTGCTGCCTCGATACACAGGACCGCCAATGACCGAGTTGGCTTCGGTGTGTGAATGATCCTTCACGGGAGGAATAATCGGTGTGGGTCCCAGCTTCACTTCGGACCGGAGCGACACACGCCCTTCCATCACCGGCCAACCACAATTCCCGCCGCGAACAATGCGATGGACCATTTCCCACGATTCCCACCCGTTATCGGCGGCAAAGATATTCCCGTCCTGCGGGTCAATGCCGAACTTCCACGGATTGCGCAAACCGTAGGCCCAAATCTCGGGACGAGCCCCTTTCAGATCGACAAACGGATTATCCGACGGAACCGTGTACGGCCGGTCGCCCGACGGCGAATTGACATCGATCCGCAAAATGGCTCCCAACAGATCGGAAACAACCTGGCCCGTGGTCAAGCCGTCGGGGGGATTCGGTCCCGAGCCGTCCCCCGTGGAGATATATAAGTAGCCGTCCGCACCGAACTCCAAGCAGCCGGCATTATGGCCACCGGATGGCCAAGTGATCACAACTTGCTCGCTGCCGGGTACAACGCGAGGCGCGGCATCACTGGTGAGCGTGAGGCGCGAGACACGCGAGTGACCGCCTTGGCCGGGATGCACGTAGCAGACGAACAAGAATCGATTCTCGCGAAACTCGGGATGCAGCTCGGCGTCAAACAACGACACGTTTTTGTCGGCCAATTCGCGGGGCAACAGCGCGTGCAAATCGACGATCAGTTCGACCTGACGAACACCGGCTTCTTTAGGAAAACTGACGACCTTGCCTCCCATCTCGGTGACGAGCAATCGGTTGGCGCCGGGGATTTCTTCGATACTGGTCGGCCTTTGAAATCGAAGCTGCGGAAAAGCAGACACGATGCGATAGGGCTCCGGAGTTTCCGGAGTACCCGCGATACGAGACTTGGTCCAGGGGGGGCGAGTCGTGGATGGCGGCTCTGCGGCGCTTGCCACAACTGCCAGGA
This sequence comes from uncultured Pirellulaceae bacterium, assembly GCA_964519825.1. Classification (GTDB taxonomy): domain Bacteria; phylum Planctomycetota; class Planctomycetia; order Pirellulales; family Pirellulaceae; genus CAZFLF01. Next base: position 4,065 of record CAZFLF010000713.1, read on the forward strand.
GGCACACGCCGACGCCTGCGACAAACCGACTTTGTCGTCTGCTAATAGAAAGCATAGAAACCCCTGTAAAAGACTCTCGCCGCTGAGTTCGCACGAACGGGGAACTTGGCCGAAAGAGCCGCCAAATCATGCCCATTTCTTATCAGCAAAGCAATCAGCCGGGTTCTGGTACTGGACAACTCGCAGCACCATCCGTATTACACTATCGACTCCTGTTTAGTCCCATCAGTCGCATTAGTCGCATCAGTCCCATCAGTCCCATCAGTCCCATCAGTCCCATCAGTCCCATCAGTCCC
>CAZFLF010000714.1:0-4355 GCA_964519825.1 uncultured Pirellulaceae bacterium
CGACCGTTTGCCACGCACTGCGGAATGGCTGAGCCGTCGTGAAATTGGCCCTTAGTCTTAGTATAGCCGAAGTCCAGCAAAGCCAGCAGGGTCACGACCACTGACCCGGTCAACGCTGAAAACGGAGGTTGTGAGAGTGAGACCGGCATGAATCCGTTGAGTCGTCGTTTGCTCTCTTCGGCCAAGCCCAACGGATACTACGCTGCACTCGAACGCACAGTGCGCGGTTTCGCACACAGTGCGAGATGCGAACGTCTATTTTCTATTGGAGGTTGTCGAAGCGATTGCGCTTTATCCGCGGACAAAGGTGAAATATGTTGGCCCGTCGTCGACATCAGCGAGCCAATTGAACTCGGCACTGCGGTTGCATTGGAGGGGCACTAGACACCTTGCCAAGAGTGCTCGGTGCGGGGTATCCATTGCGAATCAACCATTTTTCTTTGCTACGTAAAGGGAACAGCTATGAACCTGATGGAAATCGTTCGGAGCGAACCTGTGACGATCGATCAACAGCAGCCCTTAGCTATTGCAGCTGGTTTGATGGCCGACAAAAACGTGGGTGCGGTCGTCGTCATAGACAATGCCAGAAAGATTGTTGGCATTATCACCGATCGTGACATCGCGCTGGCACTCGGCAGCGGACAAGTAACTACAGCAACGCCGGTCGCCGAGGTCATGACTCGCGACGTTCACACGATCTGGCAAGATCAAGGCATCTTCAATGCGACTCAATCCATGATGGGACACAAAGTGCGGCGGCTGCCGATCATTGATCGTCAGGAACATCTGATTGGCATGGTCACAGCCGACGATCTCGTGGGGCTATTCGCGCGAGAACTGCTCAACGTAGCGAAGTCTTTGGAGCCCGCCCTGGGTGCTCCGGTGTAGACCGCACTGATAACTCACAGCGATAACTGTGCGCTAACGTTTCAGCATTTCACGACTTGGAGAATGTGGAGAGCACTGCCGCTTTCCACTCTCATGCTGGACCAGAACTCTGTCCTCTACGGCAGCATCTAAACGCAGCTATTGTGCCATTCCAACGTGCCGGCTACGTTCGCGTTGGAATTGTTGCCTCGACAAGGAAAAGCTGCCTCGAATGGTGGTTCACCGCCTCGTCAGGATTGCGTTCTCCGGCGAGCGGAATCGCTCAGCGGTGTACACTTTGTGACCGTGTGCAACCCGGTCTGCGCTCTTGCGGTAACGTTATTTCAGGACTTGTTTGCACCGCATCTCGGCTTATCGACGGCACAGCACTTGCCAAACCGGGACGACAAAGAGGCCATCGATGGACGATCATCTCCGGCAAATCCATAAACTATCGGTGCCTGATGTATATGGACTCCTCAGCACATCTCCATCCGGAATACTGACCGATGACGTCGCCACGCGCTGGGAGCGATTCGGCCGGAATATTCTGGATAGCGAACCCCCCTGGCGCTGGCTGACGTTAATCCTCAAGCATTTCACCAACCCGTTCAGCTTGCTGCTTTATGTTTCGGCCGGCTTATGCTTCGTTGCCGATCGAGTGCAACCTGGCGGCAGCATGAATGTGCTCGGCTACGCGCTGGCGGCGGTGGCATTATTGAATGGCGGCTTCGCGATTGCGCAGGAATATCGCGCGGAACGAGCGATGGCGGAACTCAGCAAATTCTTGCCACGACGGGTCACGGTTCGTCGAGGTGGAGTGGAATCAGCGGTGGACGCCGACGATTTGGTTCCGGGCGATATCTTGCTGTTGCAGGAAGGGGACAAGATCGCGGCGGATGTACGTCTCACCCGAGCAACGGATTTGTTGGTCAACAACGCACCCTTAACCGGAGAATCGCGTTTACAAGCTCTGACCGACCACGTCGTAACGGTCGACTTCCGGGACAGTCCCAACTTGGCATTTGCTGGTTGCACGATCATTCGAGGAACTGGTGAAGGCGTTGTGTTTGCCACGGGAGCGCATACTGAGTTCGGTCACATTGCCGTGCTTTCTCGTGAGACACGTCGTCCTCGATCCCCCCTGGAGCGCGACGTCCGACGACTGACCCGATTTCTCACGCTGCTCGCGATCTCCATGGGAGTCGCATTTTTTTCCTACGGAATCGTTACTGGCCGCAGTTTGATTACGAATCTGATCTTTATGATGGGGATCATTGTCGCCAATGTGCCGGAGGGATTGTTGCCGACACTGACTCTAGCACTCTCCGTGGGCAGCCTACGGATGGCTCGCAAAAAGGTCTTAGTCAGAAACTTGGAATCGGTCGAAGCACTTGGCGCCGTCCATGTCATCTGCACCGACAAAACAGGTACGTTGACGTTGAATCAAATTGCGATTTCTATCATCGCGGATCCGCTCAGCGGGCAAGACATTCCGAGTTTGATTCAGCGCCGGGAAATATTGCGGTGTGCCCTCATCGCCTCGGAAGTTCATGGACGCAATAACTCGCTACGTGGCGATCCGCTCGACATTGCAATTTGGCAAATGTATGAGCGATGCTTTGGGCTGACAGCGCACATGGAGCGGCGTGCTTGCCGCCATTTTCCCTTTGACGTGCAACGACGCCGCGAGGCTGGAATGTCCGTGGCCGGCGACGAGATCCTGTTTGCTGTCAAAGGAGCTTGGGAAGCTCTCCGCCCCTTGGTGGCTACGATTGCGGACGCCCAGGAAGGACAACTCCTTGCCGCGGACTCCAACCGGCTCCTGCAGGCTGACGAGGTGGTCAACACGTTGGCCAGCCAGGGGCACCGCGTCATCGCCGTCACGTCTCGCCGGCTCGATTGCCTCCCCACAGCTGGAACGAAGGCAGAATGTCTAGAGCGAGATCTCGTATTGCAAGGATTTCTGGCGCTTGACGACCCCCTGCGAGCCGAGGTTTCAACGGCAGTGCGCAGTTGCCGCCAGGCTGGCATTCAAGTGCTCATGATCACCGGCGATCATCCGCAAACCGCCGTTGCCGTGGCGCGCAAGGCCGGTATACTGCCGCCGCACGCGAGCGAGAAAGAGACGGTCGTGCTTGGATCGGAGCTCGATCGGCTTACCGAGCCGGAGCTGATTCAGCGCCTCGAAAACGGTGCGAGTATTTTTGCCCGTACCACTCCTAATCAAAAACTGCAAATCGTGACCGTGCTGCAAAAGATGGGACGGGTCGTCGCGATGACGGGCGATGGAGTCAATGACGCGCCGGCGCTCAAGGCAGCCGACGTCGGCATTTCCATGGGTCTGGGCGGCACGGATGTTGCGCGGGAGGCAAGCGACGTCGTGCTGCTCGACGATAATTTCGCATCGATCGTTGCCGGCATCGAAGAAGGACGCACGATTTTTTGCAATATCCAAAAATTCACCGACTATGTGCTGGCCAGCAACGTTCCCGAGATTGTTCCGTATCTGCTGTATATCGTGTTACCCGTTCCACTGGCACTAACGATTATTCAAATACTCTCCGTGGACTTGGGAACGGATATCCTTCCCGCGATCGGTCTCGGTCAGGAAGGTCCGGACAAGGACACGATGCAACAGTCGCCACGATCGCGCGAGCAAGGCCTGTTAACCTGGCCACTACTTGCCCATTGTTACTTGTTCTTTGGAGTTCTCGAAGCCATTGCGGCATTGGGGCTTTTCTTTTACGTGCTTCATCTCGGCGGATGGACATTTGGCACCATACTTGAATCGAACACTCCGCTGTATCGCTCCGCAACCGGGATCACTTTGGCGTCCATCGTCTTAATGCAGATTGCAAACTTGATCGGCCGCCGTTCGCGGCATCATTCTGGACTCGATTGGAGTCTATTCCGGAATCCGCTCATTGTTGGCGGGATCGCTCTCGAGATCGCGTTCTCCTGGGCAATTCTGTACTGGCCACCGATTCAAAAGGTACTGGCCACGGGCCCCGTGCCACTGTTTGTTTACGGTCTGGCCTGGCTTTGCATTCCGATCGTATTCGGGATTGATTTTATCCTGAAGCGAGTGATTGCCAAGCGTCCCCGGAGTGGCTCGACGAACTCACACGCGGTTGTGTGAATAAGGATAGTTGGTTTCTAAGGGGCAAGTTCTTCGGGGCATCTGCCGGAACGGTGAGTGGCAGAAGGGATCCGCGCTGTGTGCAGATACGCACGGTCGCTCACTCGGTTCAGAAGCAGACGTTCAGAAGCAGACGTTCAGAAGCAGACGTTCAGAAGCAGACAGTCATGGCCTCGGTAAGAAACGAGCCGAGAACACCTTTTGAAGTGGGAAATCGTCGATTCGAATGATCCAGGCGCGTGAATTGCTTTGACGGACGGCCAAGCTCGTTCGACCTCACATCGCGAGGCGAGAGCGAATATTGAACTGGAGATTTGCCATAAGCACTCAGAAAATCCTCTTCCCG
>CAZFLF010000715.1:0-4350 GCA_964519825.1 uncultured Pirellulaceae bacterium
TGTCGAGCTTGGCACGATCCCGCGGACCTCAAAGCCGGCGTTTCAAAAAACGTTCCTTTGATCGAGCCGTCCCATAATTGACGAGTTTGTGGAACAGTCACTACTCGTGCCCAGCATTCAGTGCGACCAGATGCGGACGAAGCGCACGCGGGCAGTATGTCCCCGGTTCGACACGTCAGCGGATTCGTCGTTTCAGAATTCGGTGGTTTTCTGAATCATCACCGTCAACTCGCGCCGTCTGATACCAGCGACAGCAGCTAAGGGGCAACATCGTGCTGTTTTCGCACCTTGGCCGAAGGTCCAACGATCAACTTTCCGGCATTGGTCATGCGAACTTCACAGCCCACCAGGACCTGCTGTAGCTTCTTCATTTCCGCGATGGACGCTGCGGTGTCGTATAGTTCCAACCGTTTAAGGTGCTTGGCTTGATACAGGCTTCTCAGGTGTGGGTCTCCTTTGTTCTTTCCGCACAGCATAAGCAGGTCCAGCGTGCGCAATTGGGTCAGCCAACCGATTTGTTCCGGAGACGCTGGACATTCGACGGCGAGTTCGCGCAACAAGGACTGGTGCTTCAAAGCCTCTACACCCGGTCGCGTGATTCCGATTTCGGACCTGAAAAACGAGGCGCCGGTCAGGCGAGCAAGCTTTCACCGTGTTCGTTGATGAACCACGAGGCTGGCGATGAGTAACCTCCTGCGAAGCATCCCTATGCCGGGGCAGATTCGCACTGAACTCGAAGAAATGGTCGTTAAAGACCTGCTTGGCCCGGTCGAAAGCGCCGAGGAGGAACTTGACGAACGCTCAGTGCGGGACCGCTATCTCGTCGGCGTGGTGGCTCCCCGCAGATAGGCTGCTCAGTCGAAGCTCAGTACCAGCCATGAGGACGCATGCGAAGAGGGACCACCTATTACCGAAAAGACGTCGTGCCAACCGGCAAGGCGCCTTTGGGCACTAAGCAAACTCGATGTGGAGACGCTAATGTCAGGCAAGGCAAAGATCGCCGTCAACTTCCGTTTCCCCTGAGACCTCAATTAGCTTGCGATAGGTCAGAGTTTCCAAATCATTTGGATCGAGATTCTCAGACCATAACCGAGCGCGAAAGATATGTTGCAGACTCACTCGACCTGCCTGAATCTCGATGCGAAATCCTGGCATCCGTTCGAGCATCTCGTTACAGAACTTTGTAACACCTTTAATGAGTGAACCGATAACTTCGCCGGTCTCTTGGCTGTAATAGACTGTCACGAGGTCGTCAATGCGCTCGGCGTAAAAGGCGTCGGGCTTGGCGAGAAACTCGATGCAATCGCCATCAGAGTCGTACATCGCTGTTGGCTTGAACTGATCGGCTGGCTTTGCCAACAGCATCATCCGCTTTGCGAAATCGCTATTGGAAGTAACGGTCATATCAACCTCTTTTTGAAACGTGCTTCATGGTCCACGGGAAGTTTTGGATCGTCTGGATCAGCCTTTTCCCATCGCCAATTGTACGCTACACGCTCGTCGTTTACGAAAACCAAGTACACTTGGTCCGGATACGGAGATCGCTCGGTGCCGTCGGAATGATAGGCATGCTGAGGAATCCCGCAATAGCACCGCCAGCCGTAGCCGTGTTGATCCTCATCTTCGTCCCGCCGCACACCCTCGAATATTGCCGTCGGCTTTTGCAGAATCATCGGCACGATGATTCCACATTCCTTAGCGTGAGCCATGCTCCGTTTGGCAACTGTCTGCATCCGATCAAACGAAACAAGTATCTCGCACGTCTTTCCGTCGGCGGGATCGACTGCTTGCAGGTTGAGATACTTACGGCGAGAATCTTCCGTGTCAGCCATAACCCTTTTACCGTAAATGATTTGCAGTACCGGTGCAAGGCGTCTGCGAAAGCGGTCATATCGGTAACCGGTCGATTCGGAGGAGAAGTTCTCGACTGCGGTGTTTGATCTGCACAAACCGTCGGGGCGAACGATGTGAGTGAAGTTCTGAAAGTCATTCCCTGGCCCATACAAATTCGGACGGCTCCCGAAAGTCGTCGCTGGGTTCCGCAACGACTTGCGAAGCGATTGGCGGGAACTCCGGATGCAACGGCGGACAACTCCGGACATAAGCCGATGACTCCGGACATAAGCAGTCAAGGTCCGCAGTACCGGCAGATTCTTGCGCGTCGCTCAGAGGACTCCTCTCATTCGAACGGCTCCTCTCACAAGCTGCGGGTGGACTCCTCTCACAAGCATGTGCTCTGTAACTCATGGATTGATGGATGCGAGGGCGAGGCTCCGGCCGAGCCGGAGCGTTGGTTCCGGCTCGGCAGAGCCTCGCCCTCCCGAATGACATCACTTATTCCACAATTGACAACGCACTAGTGTCGAACCGTCCCGATCAGGCATACGTGAGCAAGAAGGGCTGAACCCACGATTGCCGACGAGAAAGTACTCACAAAAATCCCCAGCCCGATGCAGATTCGGGCAGAACTCGAAGAGATGGTCGTCAAAGACCTGCTCGGGCCTGCGGAGAGCGCCGAGGAGGAACTTGACGAACGCTCGGTGCGAGACCGCTATCTCGTCGGCGTGCTGGCTCCCCGCAGACAAGCTGCGCAGCCGAAGCTCGCCGCCAACGACGAGGATGAAGAATTCCCGCCCGTGCTGCTCGATGAACTTGAGGAAGACGGGACCGAGGGGGAAGAAGACGGCCCACAGGAATTCTCTGCCCCCATGCCGAAGGCGACCTTTCCTTCCTCATTCGGCATGACGTTTTGCGTGAGCGGCGAGGTCAAGACGATCCAGGCGGCGGCACGCTGGGGCCAGTACCTCAAGGTCGAGAGCGAGCATCTGGTCAACGAGAAGTCGGGCAACCCGAAGCGAGTCTGGAAGCGGCATCCACGGGGCGGCTCAAAGACGATCACGCTCACGGCCGGTCCCGTTGGGCCATTTTTGGTCGATGACGAGTGCCCCCAGGTCTTCGTTCAAGGTGTTGTTCGCAAGCGGGACGGCAACTGGATCGTGACGCTGTTCCTGGTGAACGGTCAGGAAGAACCGAAGATCAACAAGGACTCGATGTGGCTATTCCAGCCGGAACTGATGGTTGAGGCCACAGACCGCTCGGCTATCTTCTTCAAGAAAGTGAGCCGGCAAAATGCGGCCAAGCTCGACCCGCTTACGGCTGCGGAGAACGCAGCGATGGAAATGCTGTACCGCAACTACGTCGAATTCGCCGTGGGGCATGGCGTGAGCGTTCATGCGGAAGTCGGTGGTCCAACGAGAGTGTCGGGTGGCGTGAGGAACGAAACGGCGGATTCACTCGCCAAGCATCACACACAACTCGCTACTCGCATCGAGACACGAGTGATCCCGGCCTACGAAGTCTGCCGTACCACGCCCCCCACCACCAGCGATGCCAACCGTAATTCAGCTTTCGGGAAACTCGCTGGGCTGGTCACGGACATGAAGGCGTTGGCCGAAGCCGATCCGGCGAAGCTGCCGGGGATGCTTGAGCCACTGGTCGTCGCCTACGAGGACTGGATCAAAAACGAGTCCAAACGACTGCCGGGCCTGGGGAATCACAAGGATGCCGCCAATGCGGCGCTCGATCGTTGCCGCACTACGCTCAAGCGAATCAAGGAAGGCGTCGCGCTGCTCAGGTCAAGAAGCTACTGACGCCGCCCCGTGCCGAGGAAACCTCCGGCACACCGAACGCCTTCGACGAGCGAGCCTACGTTGGTGTGCCGGTAGCTCCTTTTCCTCGCTGGATGGTCTGCCCCTCGTGCCAGCTACTTGCGCCCTTGAGTTCTGGCCTGTTCACGCTCAAGACCGAGCCGTATCGACCGGATCGAGCAAGATATATCCACACCAACTGCCAGAAGAAACCAGGCAAACCACCCACTGTCGTTCCGGCCCGATTCGTTGTGGCATGCAAGAACGGTCATCTGGATGACTTTCCGTGGGTCGAGTTCGTCCATCAAGGGCGGACGGATTGCCGATACCGGCTGCGCCTGCGTGAAGGCATCTCAGGTGAAGCCGCCGACGTGCTTGTCATTTGCGAGGTCTGCAATAAATACCGCAGCATGGCCCATGCCTTCGGTCCCGGGAACGAACAGAACCTTCCGGCCTGCCGTGGTCGGCGCCCTCATCTGCGCGACTACGATTCTGACGGATGCGAAGTCGATCATGTCCGGGCCATGTTGCAGGGCGCATCGAATAGCTGGTTTGCGGTCATCCTATCGGCCCTTTCGATTCCTATTGCTGCCGACCTGCTTTCGCAGCTTGTGGATGACAATTGGGTCACGTTGGAGAAGGCTCAGAGCGAGCAGAACATCGAGTTGCTGAACTCGGTCCAGGCGAAGAAGGTGGTCACGTC
>CAZFLF010000716.1:0-2627 GCA_964519825.1 uncultured Pirellulaceae bacterium
TGATTGATGAGCAGCGGCAGGTCGCGATAGGACTGGACCCATTTCGCGAACATGGTGCCGATAATCGTTTCGCTGGTCGGACGCACAATCAGCGGCTCGTCCAATTTGCCCGTCGGAATCAGCTTGCCGTCCGGACCAGGCTCCAGGCGATGATGTGTGACGACCGCGCATTCTTTCGCAAAACCCTCGACGTGCTGTGCCTCCTTTTCCAGAAAGCTCAGCGGAATGAACAGGGGGAAGTAAGCGTTCTCGTGTCCAGTCTCTTTGAACATCCGGTCGAGCACGTGTTGCATGTTCTCCCAGATCGCCCAACCCCAGGGCTTAATGACCATGCAGCCACGGACCGGTGACACTTCCGCCAGATCAGCGGCCTTAATCACTTGCTGATACCACTCGGGGTAGTCTTCCTGACGAGTTGGACTGATGGCGTTCTTTGGTTGTTTGGCCATGGTTCGCTGATTCACCGGCAAGAGGTCGATGGAGACGTCACGGGCGGAATTCTACAAAGGTCCGCTTGGTTCTGGGAGGGCGATGCCGCCACACTTGAACGCCTTCGAGCATGGAACTACAACGTGGCAGCGTCTCTCCGAGACGCACAGCCCTGGCGCCACAAACGGCTACAAACCGCTGGGGCCGCGCGTCCGAGGCGCACAGCCCTGATGTACAACCGTGATGTACAGCTAGGGTGGGCGTCTCGGAGAGACGCGACCACGATCAAAACGGGGGGTCAGTCAATGAATACATGGCTACGGCGCGGGATGGCGATCGTCGCTGCTTTGACTTGGGCGAACATCGTCTGCGCGGCCGATTCTCCGCGGCGACCCAATGTCCTTCTGATCATTACGGACGACCAGGGTTACGGCGACCTCGGGTGTCATGGGAATAAGATGATCCAGACGCCGCAACTCGATGCGCTGGCGCGGCAGAGCGTGCGACTGACCAATTTCCATGTCGACCCAACGTGTGCGGAAACGCGCTCGGCGTTGATGACGGGCCGGTATTCTTGCCGCGCCGGAGTCTGGCACACCGTCATGGGGCGGTCGATCTTAGGACGTACCGAATACACAATGGCCCAAGAGTTCGCACATCACGGCTATCGCACCGCGATGTTTGGCAAATGGCATCTGGGGGACAACTATCCTTATCTGCCGCACGATCGGGGTTTTCAAGAAACGCTGTACCACGGCGGCGGTGGCGTGGGACAGACGCCGGATTTCTGGGGCAATGATTACTTCGACGACACGTTTTTTCGTAATGGCCGACCGGAACCACAGCGAGGCTATTGCACTGATGTGTGGTTTCGAGAAGCGACGCGATTCATCGAACAGAACAAGAACGAGGAAAAACCGTTCTTCTGCTATCTCGCCACGAACGCACCTCACAGCCCCTACAACGTCGAACCGAAATACAGCCAGCCCTACGTCGAGCGTGGCATTCCGCAACCGATGGCGAGTTTCTACGGCATGATCGCGAATATCGACGAGAATGTTGGCCGGCTGCTCGGCCAGTTGAACGAATGGAAGTTGGCCGACAACACGATCGTGATCTTCATGACCGACAATGGCTCCGCCGCCGGCTCTCCGCAGCTCAACGCCAGCAAGAAGAAACGACCCGCTGGCGATTGGCCCGGATTCGCGGCCGGAATGCGCGGCCAGAAGGGTTCGCAGTACGAAGGGGGGCATCGCGTCCCCTGTTTTGTGCGATGGCCGAATGGCCGATTGCAAGTCGATCGCGATCTGAAAACCCTCGCGGCCCATTTCGACTTGCTGCCGACGCTGATGGAATTGTGCGAGATGAATTGGCCGGCGGACGTTTATTTCGACGGGACGAGCCTGGCAGCCGAATTGCGCGGCGGCAAGGATCTCGAACCGCTCGATCGCACCTTGGTGGTGCATTCGCAACGGGTCGACCAACCCGAAAAATGGCGAAAGTGCAGCGTCATGACGAGCCGCTGGCGCTTGGTTGACGGGAAGGAGCTGTACGACCTGCCCGCGGACCCAGGCCAAGAGACGAACATTGCGTCCAAGCACCTGGATGTTGTCGCCCAGCTGCGAAAGTTCTACGAAGGCTGGTGGCAGGATGTCTCCGCGGGCCCGATGTCACAGGGTTTTGACAAATACGCGTCGATTGTGCTCGGCGCGAAAGAAGCGAATCCTGCGTCGTTGAATTGCATGGACTGGCATGCCGACATCGCGCAAATCCCCTGGAGTCAAAGCAACATCGCCGGCAATCCCGATGTCGAATCCAATGGCTTTTGGGCCGTGGAGGTGGCTCGTCCGGGACGTTACGAATTCACGCTGCGGTCGAGACCCGAAGGAGTGCCGTATGTGATGAAGGCCGGGAAGGCGCGGGTGAAGGTCGGGTCCGTGGAAGCGGTTTCCGAGATCGCTGCTGGAACCGATAGCGCGAAAATCGTAATCGAACTTCCGGTCGGGGAGAAAAAACTACAAACTTGGGTGAAGGAAGAAGGACGTGGAGAACGGGGAGCCTTCTTCGTGGATGTGAAGCGTCTGGCGGAAGAGTGACAGGAAAATGGTGGACCGGAAAATGACGGAGAAATCACGTCAAGTCTTCGATTTTCCTGTCCTCGATTTTCCTGTCCTCGATTTTCCTGTCAAAGGGTTCTA
>CAZFLF010000716.1:2727-4347 GCA_964519825.1 uncultured Pirellulaceae bacterium
TCGATTTTCCTGTCCTCGATTTTCCTGTCCTCGATTTTCCTGTCAAAGGGTTCTAATTCAGCACATTGTGAGGCAGCAATTATGGCCAAGATCGTAATTACGGGATCGTCCGGGTTAGTGGGAACCAACCTGATCACACATCTTGCGGCTCATTCGCACGACATTGTCCGTATGGCTCGTGGCACGGGCGCGACAACCGATTCAACCGTGCACTGGGACCCCGAGGCAGGCGAAATCGACGCGGTGGGCTTGGAAGGCTGCGATGCCGTAGTGCATCTAGCCGGTGAGAGCATTGCGAATCGCCGATGGAGTGCCGCACAGAAAGACCGCATCCGCGATAGCCGAGTGAGCGGCACGACATTGCTCTGTGAGACACTTGCCAACTTGGAAAGTAAGCCACAGGTATTGGTCTCGGCCTCGGCGATCGGCTTTTACGGCGATCGGGGGGATTATGTGTGCGACGAATCGGCCGCCTGCGGGACAGGTTTTCTTCCCGATGTTTGTGTCGCCTGGGAAGCCGCCACGGAGCCGGCGCTGCGAGCCGGCATTCGCATCGTGAATATCCGGACCGGCATCGTGTTGAGCCGCGACGGTGGAGCGCTGGCCAAAATGCTCCTGCCATTTCAATTTGGTTTGGGCGGCGTCGTGGGGAGCGGCAAGCAATTCTGGAGCTGGATTACGCTGCACGATTTGATCAAGGCGATCGACCACTGCATCACGACCGACGGGCTCCGCGGGCCGGTCAACGCCGTTGCGCCGAAAGCCGTCACGAACTACGAGTTCACCAAGACGCTGGGCCGCGTGATCCGCCGGCCGACGATCTTTCCCATGCCGGCGTTCGCCGCGCGGTTGGTTCTCGGTGAGATGGCGGATGCGCTTCTTCTGGCCAGCACTCATGTCGTCCCGAAGCGATTACTCGAAACTGGCTTTCACTTCGAATTCCCGGAATTGGAGCCCGGCTTGCGCAAGGTCCTGACTCGACAACGTTAACGCATACTCTGAACGTGCGGATCGTGGCGGTTGCGATGCCTGGGTGGGCGGTTCGCGAAATGTGGGGTAGATTTGAAGACTCCGAGAACAACTCCACTTCCTACTTCCCATGCCTGCGATTGACACTCCGCATCTCACGCTTCGTGAACTCGAGCACGCCTTGGCGACCACCGATCCGGCCGTCCTGCTCGCTGCGTCGCGGATTCTGCGACGAGTCATTCGATTTGATCGGCGTCTGACGACATTCGGCTGGGGTGTGCCGCATCACAAGAGTTACGTGATCGCGCGCGATCGGCTGTTCGATTTCGTTAGCCGTTTCGAGCTGGAGTTGGACCTCGAACGCGATCTGCCCGAGATAGTCATCCTGTTGGAACGGCCCGACGAGGAAGACTTGCAGCAACGGTCACCGACGGAGTTGCTGACCGATTATTGGCGGCTGCTGTTTCACATCCGCGTTCATATTGTCCTCGACCAACTGATTGCGACGGACAAGCTCTCCGATGACAGCGTGTTGGAGCGGCTGCGCGAGTTGGGATCGACGGAGTACAGTGAAATCCGCAGTGTGTTGCAGCGCGAGGAAATGCTGCTGCCGCCGCGATCCGATTTGCTGACGTACGTCGAGTTCGCGGC
>CAZFLF010000717.1:0-4340 GCA_964519825.1 uncultured Pirellulaceae bacterium
CCACTATGTTGGTGCTTGTTTCCGCACTCGCGTTGGCAAGATGACCATCGGCAGACCTTCCCACTGTAAGCGACGCTGCAACGCATAAGCGGTTTGGTTATGCAGCAGATGCTGATACCACGAGTCTCGCCGAAAAACGAGTTGACCTGCAAAGACAGTGGACCGAGGGTAGGTCTTGGCGACCGTGAGACAAAGGCGTTCCAGCTCGTCCACAACATCGGCGCCGAGCGACATGTAAGAGGCCGCCGGCACGCCGAGCTCTCGTGCCAGTTTCACATAGTTTTCGAGCGACTTCGCTGTATGTTGGCGCAGGTCCTCCAGTGCCTCCTCCCCTTTGAATGTTCCGGAATCGACGGCACCGACGGAAATGAAAACGAAGTTCTTGAAGTGATTGGGCGCGAAACGCTGGACGTTGAGAAACGTGTGGATACCGAGCCCGCCGTAGCCACCGACGAGAACGATCGCTGTCGGCTGCTTGGGGTCCAGCGGGCTTAGGTTGGGAGGTGAGGTCGGAATCGGCATTGACGCGAGCTCCTGGTCGAGTCGTATTAAGCTGGCTGTCACTCCTCGGTAATACCGGTTGGTCACGATGCAGACCCCAACGCAAGTCCCTGTGACGGCGAGTGTGACCCAGCCTCCTAGGAAGAATTTCTCGGCCACCGTGATTGCCAGAATCGTGGTACAGAGGAGCCCGCCCAGGACGAACAGGGCCAGCCGACGATAGCGGAATTTTCGCTGTCGCGGCTGCGTCCACCAATAGCGGCACATAGCCCACATCGACAGCGAAAACGTTAGGAACACGTTGATCGAATACATCAGCACGAGCGTCGCCACGTTGCCATGCGTGTACCAGAGCGCCACGAGGGCGGCTACTCCCAAAAGTAGTATTCCATTGTGCGTCGTGAGTCGTTCCGAAAGGCTCGAAAACCAGTGCGGCACCCAGTTGTCCAGCGCCATGTTGGCGAGCACACGCGGCCCATCAATAAAGCCGGCTTGGGCCGCCACAACGAGCAACGCTCCTTCTGAAATCATCGTCAACAGAATGAACGTCGTCCCCACTCCCCCTGGCAGATGCAATTCGCGGACAAAGGCTTCAACGAGCGTCTGATTCATGGTCTGGCCATCGGACCATGAGATGTTCAGCAACAAGTACGAAAAGATCAATCCTCCAGCCATAACGGCGAGCGAAATCGCCATGAGCAGCATTGTCCGCTGGCCAGTGATGACACGCGGCTCGCGCATGACGGGCATGCTATTCGACACGGCCTCGATGCCAGTATATGTCCCGGCGCCAAGCGAATAGGCGTACAGCAACAGTGTCGCCAATCCGAAGAACCCAAGTTTCGGATCACGCAGGCTACTGGTGACTTCCTGGGAGACGTGGCTGGCAACTTCACCGACGGTTCCCAAGTGCATTCCGATCGCGCCGAAGATCAAGAGCGCATGGGTCAGGAGAAAGAGAATGAAAATCGGCACCAGTACCTGCACGGATTCCTTCACGCCCCGCAGGTTCAGCACTATCAGCAGGAATATCGCAGCGACTTCCGCCGGCAGCTTCCAGGAAATCCACGCGGGATCGACGAGGCCGAACAATGCGTCGCCGGCGGCTGCAATCGAGACGGTGATCGTCAACATATAATCGACGAGCAGCGCACAACCGGAGACGAGGCCCACTCGACGCCCGAGCAGCTTCGAGGCGACTACGTAACCACCACCACCGCCGGGAAAAACCTCGATAATGTGGCTGTAGCATCTGGAAATGATGAATACGGTGGCGATCGTCGCGATTGCAAGAAACACCGCCAGGTAGGCGTGGGAGCCCAGGCTGTGAAATGCCTCCGCGGGGCCGTAACACGAGGACGATAATCCGTCCGCGCCGAGCCCGACCCAGGCGAGAAAGGCAATGAGTGACAGGTGCTTAAAAAGCGATACGTCGGCCAGATCACGCGGCTTACCGATCAGGATCGTCTTGAGCGTTTCACCTAGAGACGAGGAATCTTCGCCTTCGACAACGGGTGACGTGTCAGGTGCGCTCGGCGGCGATGCGGATGAAGTTGGCGGAGGCTCCGGATGTGGTTCGGTTGGGGGTTGAGGATTTGTCGGCCCCTCTTCGTTGGGAGAACTCATGGAGTGGATTTCCCGGGAACCCCACGTGGCAAATGCGGGCCTTCGCGCATTGGCAGAGATCGCGACGTAGAAAGATCGCTGGCGAGGAAATGCGCAAAGGGCGCATCAGCAGATCGTGGCATGTCACTGCACGTGGGTTACACACATCCTGTCGACGCCTACGAGGTTAGCTGACGGGCTCGGAGAGAAGGTTTCCCCGTCCAAATGGATTCGCCCCAAACGTTGGGTCCCCCGCTCCGCCAACTGGCTTAGAATATCGGCGAATTCGGCGATCACGGCTTGAGGATGCTGAAGCCGCGACGGTCAATACTGTAACAAGTTGGTGAATGGGCGATACAGGTCTCGAACCTGCGACCTCCGCAGTGTGAGTACGGCGCTCTGACCAACTGAGCTAATCGCCCGAGTCGCTGAAAATGTAAGTGATCTCGCAATTGCCGACCAGCAGGTCTCCTGAATTGTTCGTCAGAAGTGGCCAGGACGAATCACTTTTCACCAATTGGTTTGTTAATGTCGCCGCTGGGACTGTCTGGAACTTCAGGTGGCGTTGGGGGTGGTTCGAATCGCGGTGCGGTTGGCTCGTCGTAATCGCTGAAGTCTTGTGATTTGCTGGAAGAATGCGAATTCGACGACTGGTAGTCGGTGTAGTTCACCGTCGAGTGAATATCCGACAAACCTTTACGAAACTCGGTGTAGCTCTTACCCAAAGACCGCATGACTTCTGGAAGCTTCTTGCCGAATAGCAGTACCGCAACCACGCCGACAATCGCCATTTCCATTGGGCCGAGGCTGAACATGGAAAATCTCCCCACCAAATTACAAATTATTCGTCGGTTCCGAGTTACTTACGCGAATTTGCGGCAGTTCAACATGAGGCGTTGAATGCCAGCCATCGAGTCATTGGCAGGCGCTATTTGGAGTCGCCGGATTGACCAGGTTCGCCATTCGAGTTGGCATCGTCTTCGATGCCCTGAACGCCCTTCTTGAACTCGATGACACCGCGACCAAGCGACCGCATTACACTCGGCAAGCGGTTGCCAAACAGCAGTAACACTACCACTCCAACGATGATCAGTTCGAGTGGTCCAGGAACCCAACCTAACAGGAAAAAATTGGTCATAGAGTCGCTCTCGCACTGGCGGAAGGTTCAGGCAGGAGGGCGAACAACGCAACAGAGCGGCGAAAGCGGGACGACTCCCGGTTGGGTGTCTCCAGAACCAACTTGCGCGCCGCCACGGAAGGTCCGTGACGAATGCCCTAACGGACCCAATTCTAACGCCGAGGATTCCGCTGTCAAACGATCCGAGGAACTTGGCTAGCGAGCCGAACACGGCAAAAGACTAATCCCGCGACAAGTTATACCGATTATAACGGTCAGGAAGATCCCGGTGTGACGACTTCGCCGACCCCTGGAACGCGATTTCTACCGGTTATGACACTCGTGACGGTCGTAGGAGAACAATTCAATCTGCCGGGCGTAGTGTTCCGAGTACCGATAATAACGGGCTTTCTTTGAACTCGGAAAGAACCGTTTGAGCGGTTTACGCAGGTTCACAACACTGCATGAGTGAGTACCGTCGCATGACGTATCGAACAATGAATTTGACTTGGAGTGCGGCAATTCTGCTGGGTTTGGCTGCCGTCGCCCAGGGACAAGTCACCCCGCCGTTTTTTGGTAATCCGGCGGCCCTGTCCGGTTCGCCCCCCGCCACAGATTCCCAAGTTGGGTCGAACGGAAGTATCGACCGTTTGCCAGGCATTTCGCCGGATCGCACTTCCTCCTCGCCCCCCCAAGGCACGTCGTCACAACCGCGGCGAGAGCAATCCACGAGTCAACGGTCTGCCTCGACCCGTGACACTCCCGACTCGTCGACACCGGAAGGTTGGCCGCCAGAAAACACGGCGACTGAACAAACGCTGGCTGATCCAGGTCCGGGGCCCGCCGCCACCAGAGGCGCTCCTAACCAAGGCGCTCCTACCAGAATTACTCCTACCAAAACTGCTCCGGCGGGAGGCATTCCAGCCGGAGGTTCTTTTACCGAACGCTTTTTTGGCGGAGGCTCTTTTGGCGGAGGCTCTTTTGGTGGTGGCGCCTTTGGCAGTGGCGCTTTTGACGGAGGCGCTCTTAGCAGCGGCGCGCCTGCGGGAAGTGCTCCTGCTGCCGCTAGGACGGAAAGCTCCCTTACCGGCGGCGCACTTACGGAAGGTGCTCCTGC
>CAZFLF010000718.1:0-4339 GCA_964519825.1 uncultured Pirellulaceae bacterium
CGCCTTCTTCAACCAGCTCGGCAGCCTCGCTGCCGCACTGACCAGCGATTACCAAGGCCACCGCGACAGGAAATGGACCCGCCGCACTGGATGAAGGCAAACCGTTATGACATTTCGGGTTTTTTCCGCTGGGCGTGGGGAAGGGCCGCCGTCTGTCTTACCACCGTGCCTCGACTCCGAGGTTCACCCCATGCAGGAACATGCCCCCGCCGTTGTGCAATATGTTGCCGCTCGGCGCCACCGCGAAATTGAAATCGAGCTGATCCGGAGCGAGGGCCAGACCCTCGATCCACAGGCCGGTGTAGCCGGCCCTTAAGTTCCAGACTTCGTTCAGGCCATAGAGGCCCGTGAGGTTGATCCCGCCAACAAATGCCACTCCGCCTCCGCTGCTTGTCACGGTCGGCCGTATTGGGAAAACGGGAAAGTCGGTTACCGTTTGCGTCTGCTGCGCATCGTTGGCGAAGATGCCGGCAGTACCAGTCGCCTCCCAGCCGAATCGACCCTGCGTTCGTCGCAACCTCGCCCCGAGCTGCCCACCGTAAAGGTGATTGTCCGTACGAATGTTGTAGGTACCTTCCTCGACCGCGCCGGCGACAATTCTCTGGGCTGTAATGTTGAGTTCTTCGCCGAGGTCGAGGTAGCGAAAGCCGGCAAACCATGTAATAGACCGGCAGTTGACGTCACCGCAACCACACTCGCAGCAGCCCTCGTCGCAGCACCCGCAGCAGCAGAGCAAATTCACCGCGAAACTATGCAGCAAGGAAGAATAATTCAGCTGAGTCCTGTCCATGTCAACAAACACATTGCCAACTAAGTTATTCGGGAAAATAAGCAACGCAGCGGGATCGGGACTTACGGCAACAGCGGACGCGTTTCCTTCAAACAGGCCGAAATACGAGAATTCCAACGCCCGGCCTCCGCGAAGGCGCATGCCAACCGTTGCTTGCAAGCCCGGATCGAAGTTGAAATTGAGATCCGACGTTGACATGAACGTTGTGCCCGTGTTGGGGTCGACAACAATCGGCTGGTCACTGAATCGGGGCACCCGCTGCAGGAACAGTGCGTCGACCTGGCCGTAGACACAAGGACATGGGTCGGCACAAAAGAAACAGCAACAACCGTCGAAACAATCGTCCAGCGACTTCGTGATTGACGGCGCCGTAGATTGCCGTTGGCTGGGTGCTGGAGCCGGTGGGGCGCTGACCGGAATAGCCACGCTCGACGCCAGCTTGAAGCGGTCGTCAGGCCGAACGCGGTGGGCGTTCTCGTCTGGTGAGAAATACTGGAATACGCGGTGCTCAGGCGGATCAGCCTGGACATCAGTCGCCTCCGAGTGCTGCGCCACATCTCGTGCCATCGTCGGCGTACAAGGTTTCGCGGCGAGGACGACGAACAAGATTCCGACTGCTAATCTCATGGTATTCATGCTTGTAAGCTCCCTCACTTGGACGGTGTCGATGACATCTCCGTCTATAGTTCACTGCAGTTAATACTCGGCGCGGCCCCCGAAACGACGGGGAACCGCACTTCGCGTTATCGCTGTTTTCTTACAATATTTGGTCGGACCAGTCCGAACGGAAGAATCAGTGATTTGCGACTCTTCGGCACGACTGGCATTTGGTAGGACGCGCCCGAACGGAACAATCACTGCGTTGCGATACTTCGGCTCGGCAGGCATAACCGTCAAAGTTTGTGAGGAGATAACAATCGCAACTGCCTGAGGCAACCGAACGCATCGCCCCGCAAGCGTTGGCATGCGCGACTCGACGCGTTGATGGCCACGGATTGAAAGGACAAACAAGCCTCGCGGATGCTCCAGCGTTTTCGTCGGCAGTGCGAGCACTTGGTTTGCATTCCTCGACGAATCAGCGGTGCATGCCGACAAAAAACCAACGGCGAGCGGCGATCCGACCCACGGTCATTATTCGCAAGAACCAGCTACGGGAACCGCAGCTAGCGTGGCGCGGACACGCCAGCCGTGCGGATGAGGATCTACCGTACTTGGAAACAACGCAGTCACGATCTCCTCATCACGATCACGAATTCCTTGAGCGAATTCCGCGACCGGAAAACCACCTGCGTTACCACGCTAAACACTTCGGACGGCTAAACAGTTGCATGTGGCAAACATGGACTTTCCGTTAAACATCGATTATTCGCGCCTAGCAGCCACCTCGCAAGTTGCGCATTCCAATCGGAGACGGCGCATGTCCAATGCGAAATTGGCTGACGTTGTTTGTGATGCTTTGCGACTGGCGGAGGCGTTGTATTTGGAAAAGTGCAGGTGATTTGCCCGTCAATGTTGGCGTGCTCGTCCCGCAGGGCGACCACTTGGCCCAGCACGAGGCTGATTTCGTGCTGCGACTCTTTGGTCAGCTGCATCCAGACAACACATTGAGGAGAACCGCGAAATGGCCAACCATCCCGTGTCCCCACCCTACGGCAGTCTCAGCCGCCTCTGGAAAAACTGATTTACGACCTCGTACGAAACTACGTGAATCGCAAGACCGAGGAAAAATGCAGCATCAAATGGGATGACATCAAACGGCGTCCGAAAATCACGGATGGGAAATCCCAGGCTGAACGGCTTGACATTCAACGCGATCAACTTCAGGACCACCTATACCTATGACCGGGCCAATCGCCAGAAGTCGGTCATGAATGCACTGGGCGACGCGCGTCGACATGCTGAGTCTGGCGATTGGCCCGGTCGTACACGAAGCTGGTGACACACCCGATCGGATTGGTATTCGCCTTGACCCGGCCGTCGGGATAGTAAGCGGTGGTGGCGATCTGGCCGAGCGGGTTGGTCACCTCGGTTTCCCGATTGTCCAAGTCGTACGTGTACGACGTGGTAAAGTCCAACGGCTTTTTCGACTCCTTGGGGAGATCGTTTTTGTAGTAGCTGGCCGTGGTGATCTCCCCCTCGGGGTTTTGGGAGTGGATCTGCCGGCCTGCCATGTCGTAGACGAAGGTCGTGACGTAACCCCGGGGAGTGGTCGAGGTCTCCTGCAGCCCGTCGGCGTAGTAGGTGCTTGTGGTGATTTCCCCCTCGGGATTGGTGACCTGGGTCTGGCGCCCGTTGCGATCGTAGAGGAAGGAGGTGGTATAGTTGCGGGGAGTGACCGACGTTTCCTTCCGCCCGTCGGGAAAGTAGGTGGTCGTGTTGATTTCGCCTTCGGGATTCTCGACGCCGATTTGCTGGTTGGCCTTGTCGTACGTATAGCTCGTGGCGTGCGTCTCGGGATTGATCACCGCCTTCAGCTGGCTGTCGGGATAGTAGCTGTTGGTAGTGATCTGTCCTTCGGGATTGGTGATCTCCGTTTGGCGATTCGCCTTGTCATACGTGTAGGACGTAATGAATCCCTCTGGATCCATCACCTGTTTCGTCTGGCTGTCGGGATAGTAGGTGGTGGTGATCTCACCTTCCGGATTGCAGACTCCCCATTGGCGATTGGCCTTGTCGTAGGTGTAAGTAGTTTTGTCATTCTGGGGGTTGGAACTCGTTTTTCGCTGGCCGTCGGGATAATAGGTCGTCTGCGTCGCCTCCCCAGCGGCGTTGGTGACCCTCGTCTGGCGGTTGACCTTGTCGTACTCGTAGCTGGTCGTCTTGTCTTCCGGGTCGGTGGAAGATTCGAGCTGCCCGTCGGGATAGTAGGTACTGCTGCTGGTATCCCCTTCCGGGTTTTCTACCGACGTTTGCCGGTTGGCGGGGTCGTAGGTGTAGAGAGTGGTGTAGCCCAGCGGATTAATGGTCGTTTCCAGCTGTCCATCGAGATAATAGGTGCTGGCGGTGACGTCCCGCTCGGGATTCTCCAGCGTCTTTTGGCGGTTCACTCGATCGTACGTGTAGGTCGTCACGTAGCCGCGTTGGTTGATCGATTTCAGTAACTGGCCATCGGGATAGTAGGTCGACTGGACGCTGTAGCTGAGCGGATCGATGACCCGGATCGTACCGATTTGATCTGCTGTTCAAATGCGGCGATGCACGAGCAAGGCAATTCAGAGTCGCCCAGCGACAAAGATTGCCTCGGAGTGCGGCTGCAATGTAGCGAAGGCCTCTTCGCCTGGCTTGCCAGTTTGTAGTGACTTTTCGGACAAATCGACTCAAGATCGAGGTGCCGAGCGCATGAAAAAAGGGTTCTTGTTCGCCGGAACAAGAACCCTTCAAATTGGCTGTCCGAACATTGAGTTGGAATTCCCAAGCCCGAAGACCCACAGCCGTACAGTGGATATCGGGAGTTGGTGAATCTCAACTTTAGATTCCTACACGCACTTGGCCGGCGCTTTTGTCGAACATCGTTCTATCAAGGCTCCGTCCGCACCTACCGGTAAGACT
>CAZFLF010000719.1:0-4336 GCA_964519825.1 uncultured Pirellulaceae bacterium
TGGTCATCGTCACGGAAAACGAATTCGATGCCGGCGCAGCCGGTGGCGACAATCTGTTAACTGGACAAACACAATACGTTGACTAACTCACTACTTCCGTACTCGGTACCTCGTACTTCCGTACAAAATCTCAAATCTGACACCTGATATCCGGAGTCCGCTTCATGACCACCACTCGCGTAACATCGTTTTCGTACGACTGGCGAGGCCGGCGTATCGCCACCGACGGCGAGGTCGACTTCTATGAGAAAACATCATACGACAACCTCGATCGAGTCACCAAGGTCGAGCGCTACAACACAACCGCCAACGGCAATCTAATCGCTCGCAGCGAAACAAAATTCGACGACCGCGGCCGCGTGTATCAATCGATTCGCTACGGCGTGAACCCAAGTAATGGTAACGTGGGAAACTCGCTCACCGATAACGCGTGGTTAGATGCCACGGGAAATGTGATCAAACAACTCACTGCCGGATTGAAGCTCTTCACTAAGACTTCCTACGATGGCCTCGGTCGCAAGATCAAACAATCGCGTGGTTATGACCTAGACGAAACGTCGTACAGTGAGGCGTCCAGCATTTCTGACGACACGATCATCGAGCAGACCGTTCCAACTTACGATGCCGCCTCAAACGTGATCCAGGCGGATCATCGGCAACGATACCACAACGCGACCGGCACCGGCGATTTGAATGGCCCGTCGGGCGTGCAGCCCAAGTCACGAATTTCCTACACTGCCACTTGGCCGGATCCGATTCGCCGGAAGCAAGCACTGGCGAATTACGGGACTAACGGCGGAACTTCCTTGTCCCGGCCCAGCACCATTCCAACTCGTAGCGATTCCGTTCTCGTGACGAGCATGACCTACAATTCCGCCGGACAAACCGCTACCCAAAAGAACCCTGGTGCCGTCATTACTTGTTTCGAATACGATGATGTCGGTCGGCAAGTCGTGATGATTATGAACTGCACTGGCAGTAGTTCGTCGAGCAGTTCCAGCAGTTCGTCATCGTCTGACTGCCCGAGCTCCGATGACACGAACGTCACGCTCAACACGGCGTACAACGCCGACGGTAACGTCTCCAGCATCACGGCAGTAAACAGTATCACCGGCAACCAGACGACGGAGTATGTCTATGGCACAACCTTGTCCGATTCGGACATCGCATCTACGCTCCTGAAACGCAAAGAGATCTATCCCGACTCGATTGACTCCGATGATGTTATTTCTTTCAAGTACAATCGCCAGGGGGAAGTCAAGGAGAGTCGCGACCAGAACGGCACTGTACATGCATTCGACTTCGATAAGCTCGGACGGCGGACTCAGGATCGGGCAAGTACGTTGGGTAGTGGGGTGGATGGGGGTGTCCGTCGAATCGCGACTTCGTATGAAGTTCGCGGCATGCGCGAAAAGATCAGCAGCTGGAATAGCGAGACGGTCGGATCGGGAAGTGTGGTCAATGAAGTCCAATTCTCCTACAATGATTTCACCCAGATTACGGCTGACTACCAGAATCACAGTGGCGCAGTGAACACTTCCACGACACCTAAGGTCCAATACGGCTATGCCAGTGGCTCGGCCAACACAGTCCGGCCGACGACGCTCACATATCCCAACGGCCGGGTGCTGACCTACTCCTACAGTTCCACGGATAGCATGCCCGACGCGCTCAGTCGCGTGGGCGGAATCGTCGATAATGACGTCGGTTCAACTCACTTGGCCGACTATTCGTATCTGGGGTTGAGCACATTCGTTGAAGTCGATTACACCGAACCGGACATCAAGTACACGCTCGTCGGTACCTCTGGCGGCGATGATCCCGACACTGGCGACATCTATCGCGGTTTTGATCGATTTGGTCGAGTGAAGGATTCGTATTGGCGGAACTACGGCAGCTCAACCGACGTTGATCGGATCAAATACGGCTATGACCGCAACGCCAACCGGACCTATCGTGACAACACGGTAGCTACGTCGAACAATGCCTATTTCGACGAAAAGTATTTCAATGATCTGATCGATCGCCTAAAGCACATGGACCGTGGGCGCCTCACGGCCCAGAAGGACTCGGTAACGAACAAGACCTTCGCTCAGTGCTGGACACTCGATGCCACCGGAAACTGGCGCAAGTTCCTGGAAGACTCCGATGGAAACGGTTCCTGGAATCTTGACCAAACCCGTACCGCGAACTTGGTCAACGAGATCTCAGACATCACCGAAGCGACCGGGCCGTCGTGGGTGACACCGGTTTATAGCCGCTCCGGGAACATGACCACGATACCCAAGCCCGCCGATCCAACCGTCTCGTCCACCGCGACCTACGACGCCTGGAATCGGCTGGCTAAATTGGAAGACGGATCCGGTACCATAGCTCAATATGAATACGACGGTGCCAAACGGCGTGCCTTGAACAAGACGTACACGTCCGGCGTGCTCTCGGAAACACGCCACTTCTTCTACACCGAGCCCTCCATGTGGCAGGTTGTCGAAGAACGTATCGGCACGTCGACAAATCCTCATCGGCAATTCGTTTGGGGACTGCGTTACGTCGACGATCTTGTTCTGCGCGACCGCGACACCGACGCCGACGGCACGCTCGACGAACGCCTTTACTCATTGCAGGACGGCAATTGGAATGCGACTTCCCTTGCAAACGCTGCCGGCTCGGTCCAAGAACGCTACAGCAATGATGCTTACGGTGCCTCTGCTGCTCTGACGGCAACCTTCGCCTTCCGTGGCAACTCCAGCTACGAGTGGGAAACTCGTTTCGCGGGATACCGCTTCGACGCCGAATCTGGACACTACTACGTAAGAAATCGCATTTATCACGTCTTTCTTTCGTGGATTCAGCGGGATCCCATTAGATATATGGATGGACCAAACCTTTACCAGTATATTCCCTCGAATCCCATCGGGACCGTCGATCCCTTCGGAACGAATGGAAGTGTTGCTGGTGGAACATGGGTCCAAAGCGGCAATCATTTCCCGGTTATGACAACGGCCGGAAAGCCACGCAAATTGTCTCCCGCGACGTTATATGACTATGCGATGAATAACCCCGTGACGCGAATTGATCCGTCGGGACTTCAATCGTTCTTAGCTGGCTATGACCCGTGGTATGGTAACTATTGTCGACCTGGTGATTTAGGTGACCATGGAATCGATGAAGTTGATGACTGTTGCGAAAAACATGATGTCTGTTATAAAAAGTGTGGCCTTTCATTTGGCGTGGGGCCCGTCTATCCCGGAACGTGTGCCCGTGGTTGCGATATCGATATATGTTTTTGCCTTGCGTACGCAAGTTGTCTGACTCCACGCACCACGAATAGGGCAAAATGTATTGCCGTTCGACAAGCGGCGTATGTTTTCTTCTGCAGCGCCTGTCTTAGGCACGTGTTTATTTTCGATAAGCCAAAGGCATGACAGTTGCATATGGCAGTCTTTGTATCACATGATAGTTTGATAAAACAGTCACGACAGAGCGCCGATTCTTCCCGACGTCGGAATAGCTATGACGCGAAAAATCGGAAAAAAATTGCCTTTGGTCATTCTCTATTAATTAATAATGAAGGTTCCCTTTGAAGTTGGGAGTTTTCCCCTCTCGAACCTGCTGACTCCACGTGTCCAGCCGTCCGCGTTCAAGTTCCCAAAACTTCCGGCACTGTTCGAAATACTCTAAGACAACCTGCTGTTCTCCCTTCTCAAGGAGATCCTTCGCCAAGCTCATATTCGGGCCAAAAGTGTCCATCTGCGGTGAGCCAGGACTTTTGCCTGCTTCGACGAGATGCCGCTTTGCATCAGCAATACTTCCCTCCCGCACAGCGATTCGGCCAAGAACCAAATTCGCATCTTGCATCGCATTGCCATAATTCCAAGTTCCTTGAAACTGCGGTAACAGCGCGATCACTTCATGCGCGTATTTTTTGGCTTCCTCATGCTTGCCAGCGGCAAAACTTGCTTTAGCCGCATTATTTAGAGCGTAAAACTGGGCCTCACTCACCTGAGCTGCTACTGTCGTGTTAGCTGCCGCGACTTCGCTCGTAGTACTCGGGGGCCGCTGCTGGGGTGTTACCGGAGTTTTCTGCCCACAGCCGAGCAAAACGCTGCATAACAAGATTATGGTGTTGTATCGCATATTCGTGCCGTCTCCCGTTGAACAAACCGGGTATCTGATCCAGCGATGCAGTATAACGTCAGATCCACGTTTCGTAATCGGAGTAAGCGAGGAAAAGGGGTCAGGACTCTTTTCCATAAAAAAGTCCTGACCCCTTTTCCTCGCCATCGAACAAGCGTGGTTCACCGGCACGGGTTGCATCATAAGCCAAGCGGCGGCA
>CAZFLF010000720.1:0-4332 GCA_964519825.1 uncultured Pirellulaceae bacterium
GAGCTGAGCGTCCGTCTCAACGTCACCTACCTGGCGTATGGGGACTCGAAGAAGCAAGTCGAATCTGTGCAAAACCAAGTGGCGCAGGACCGAAATGCCGTCTCC
Source organism: uncultured Pirellulaceae bacterium (assembly GCA_964519825.1). Taxonomy (GTDB): domain Bacteria; phylum Planctomycetota; class Planctomycetia; order Pirellulales; family Pirellulaceae; genus CAZFLF01. The sequence continues at coordinate 106 of CAZFLF010000720.1, forward strand.
GCGGGAGCCGGAGTCGCCGCGTCACGAGCCAACGTCAAAGCGTCCGCTTTGTATTGCAACGCTGGCTGGGATCTGGTCGACGGTTGTCGTCTGGGACGAGTGAAATTGGAAGAGTTGAAGAAGGAAGAGCTGCCGGAAGAACTCAGAAAACTGACCCTCACGGAACTGAAAGCCTGCATCGACAAGAAGGCACAAGAACGCGCGGCAATTCAAGAACAGATAAAGGTCCTTTCGGCGACTCGTGAAAAGTTTCTTGCGGCAGAGCAAGCGAAACAAGCCAACAAGGCCCAAGACGCTACGCTGGCGGATGCCGTGATTAAGGCAATCCGTGAACAGGCGGCTCGTAGGGAATACAAGTTCGACAATTAGTCGTCTGACATAAGACCAACGTCACTGTCAAGATGAACAAATCAAAGTCTGGGAGACGTCGGCGGGAAAACAGTCGCACGAATTGCACAGGGACTGCGATCCCGCTGCCGTCGATATCTATCACATTTTAGGGAGCCCCGACGGCAATCGATTGGCTTAGGGACGATTTGCGGTATTCACGCTGGCAGCGGGAACTTCTCCGCACGCCTGCAGAGCGAGCACAGCATAGGCGGTTCCCGCGTTGGCGATGAGATTTTTCTTGTGCCAAGCTTGCGAGGGGGTGAACCAGCGGCCGCTTTGTCGCTGATGGCTTTTTAGCCATGCCACGCCACGTTGCATTCGGACATCGGCCGGAGGCAGTCCTGCCTGCCGTGCCACGTACAGTACGAAACCCGTGGCATAGCCATCGCTTTCGAGCGCGCTTTTGTAGACGCCATCGCGGCCGATGTAGGCCAGGAATTCGGTTCCGAAACCGGACTCAGATTTGACACGCGCGGCGCGGTCCGGGTCTTTCAGCGCCGGATCGGCTGTATTGTCTACGAGACTCGCCAACGACCAACCGCCGTCGGGCCGCTGGGCGATCATCAACTGCGACAGGGTCTCCTCCCGCGCTTTGGCCGGCAGCAGGTCCGCGACGTAGACAGAGGCCCACAGCGTCATTGCCCGCTCGTGAAGTGTTACGGTGGGCGTCGTATTGAGGAAGCGGCGAATTCCGTCGAGACCAGCCCTGGCCGCCGGAGTTCGGGCATAGTCGTCGGGGGCCATACCCACCGCCACGGCGGCCAGCGTCGCGCCGTAATGCTCCGTCACTTTCAGCGGGGGCGTATCGCGGAAGGGCCATTCCCAGGCACCGTCCGTCCGTTGCAACGTCCACAGTCGATCGAGTGCCTGCCGGGTCAGCGGATGGAGCTTTCCAGTCGTCCCCCGGTCATTGAGGGCCAAGGCGGCCGCGACACCGATGGCGACGGCTCCGTCGATATCGTGGCAGGTGTAGTTCGGCATCGCTTCGCGTTTTCCCGCAACCACCTCCTCGAAAAACTGGCGGACTTCACCCGACGGCAGCGATACCCCCGCCAACGCTGATCGCGCCATAAGGTACGGCAGCATCGTATGGCACGCCGTGCAGGCATGCGTCTTCTGCCAATGCAAGGCCGCCCCGTCGAGCGCTCGCGCCGCACGTTCCAATGAGAACTCGCCGGCCAGCGGTTCGTTGGAGCTGATTTCGGGTGGCGGCTCAACTATCGCGAGTGTAAGTGGCTCTGCCGCCGCCGCGGTCGACGGGATGATGGCCACAATCAGCGCGAGTGAAGACCTGAATAAAACATTCATCAACTCGATCATGATGCGCCTCCTTTCATGGTGAAAACCTCAAGGCAGGCCACAACTCGAACTCCTCACGGGGCAATGCACCGCGGATGGACTTCGCCGTCTCCGCGCACGATCACGAATCCCAATTCTTCGATCATGCGGTAGTCGGCTTCGGGAAGTTGTCCCTTGGTAGTGAGATAGTCACCGACAAACATCGAGTTCGCGGCGTACAAACCGAGGCATTGCATCGAACCGAGGTGAAGTTCACGGCCGCCGGCGATCCGAATTTCCGAGGTCGGATTCGTGAAGCGGAACATCGCCAACGCCTTCAGACAATTGCGCGGGTTCAAGACTTTCATACCGGCTAGCGGAGTGCCTTCGATCGGATTCAAAAAATTGATGGGGATCATCTCGGCCCCGATCTCGCGCAACTCGAAGGCCATGCTCACGACGTCCTCATCCGTTTGACCCATGCCCAATATGCCGCCGGAGCAGATCTTCATGCCCGCTTCACGCACGGCTTTCAATGTGTTGAGCCGGTCCTGGAACGTATGCGTCGAACAAATCTCGCGGTAGTGCTCGGCGCTAGTGTTCAGATTGTGGTTGACCTGGTCGACGCCACAGGCGGCGAGCCGTCGGGCTTGTTCTGTCGTCAGCAACCCCAGGCACGCGCACACAGCGAGAGGATATTGGGATTTGATTTCCGGCACGAGTTGTTCCACCGCCTGGATCTCCCGCTCGTTTGGACCGCGGGCGGAGATCACAAGGCAATACGTCGAGGAACCACGCTCGTAGGCCACTCGCGCGCCATCCAGAATCTGTTCACGATGGAGTAAGTTGTAACGCGGAATATCAGCGGTCGAGGTCTTGGACTGAGAGCAGTACGAGCAGTCCTCCGGACAGAGGCCACTCTTGGCGTTCATCAAGAAATAAAGTTGCACTGTGTTACCGAAATGGCGGCGGCGAATCTTGTACGCCGCCGCTAGCAGATCGAGCAAGTCCTCGTCCGGTGCGCGCATCAAGTTCAGCGCCTCGACGGCCGAGATGTGATGGCCTTGCAAAACGCGATCAGCCAGTCCGGCATAGTCGCCCAATGGCGCTGGTTCATTCGCGAAATCGCGTGGGCTTGGTGAAATCGCCGCGTGACAATCCTGGTCCACTTCAGGCAGCATGCTGACCTCGTTCAAAACAGAAAACCGGTAGCGGTGGAATGTGGCAGAATCTTAGCTTGGCGAGCCGATTCCGTGGAGTCCGGCGACGCCTTTAGGCCAGCAATTCGCTGATCGCCATACCTGGCCGAACGAACTGGATGCGTCCCTCGGCGCTCGGCAGTGATTGTCCGGCGGGAACGCCGAGCAGGTGATAGATCGTGGCGATCAGATCCCGAGGTGCAACAGCCTTATCCGCCGGAAACGCCGCGTGACGGTCGGATCGTCCATAGACCATTCCACCGCGAATGCCGGCGCCGGCGAGGACGGTGGTGAAACAGCCAGGCCAGTGGTCTCGTCCGTCGCGTCCCGCCCCGGCGTCACTGTTCCGTTGGCCCACTTTGGGAGTGCGACCAAACTCGCCGGTCCAGACTACGAGCGTCTCGTCTAGCAATCCGCGTTCGGACAAATCGTCCAGCAGCGCGGAAAACGCTTGATCGGCGACTGGCATCAGGCGCTGCTTCAAGTCGATAAAGTTTTTGCTATGGGTATCCCAATAGACGCTGACGTTCTTGATGCCATCATTGGGCCAGAACACTGTAACCAGCGGCACACCTCGCTCGATCAACCGTCGCGCTTGCAGCACGGACTGACCGTGTGGGTTCAGCCCATACCGCTCGCGCATGACAGCCGGTTCTTCGTCCATTTCGAACGCTCCTCGCTCGCCGGCGGCCGAAGTTAACAGCTCGTAGGCACGTCGTGTCGAGGTGTCACGCGCGTCGAACGACGCGCCTGCGGCGTTCAGGCGACGATTTAGGTCGTTCAATAATTCACGCCTCTGTTCCAGGCGCGGCAGCGACAACTCCGGCTGCAAGGCCATATCGCCAACACGATAGTCGGGGCGACTCGGGTCGTTGTCGATCGTCATTGGATCGAACGCCGGCCCAAGCCAGCCGGCAAACTGCCCCTGACTCTCCTCGACGAATCGCGGCACCTCGTTTTCCAACTTCGGCCGCAGCGAAACAAACGGCGGCAATGCACTGGTTCCGCGTCCCAGCTTCGTCAGAACCGAACCCAGGTGAGGCCATTGCAGTTGGCGTTCGAGGGATGCTGGCGGCGGCTCTCCCGTCAGTAGAAAGTGGGTCGAGCTAGTATGGTTGACGTCGGTGTGAGTCATTGAGCGGACAATCGCCAGCCGATCGGTGCGCTGGGCGAGCAGCGGAAAATGCTCGCAGATCTGGATGCCCGGGATCTTCGTGGCAATCGGACGAAATTCGCCGCGGATTTCGGCCGGTGCGTCGGGTTTCATGTCCCAGGTATCTTGATGGGCGGGCCCACCCCACATGAACAGCAGGATGCACGATTTCGCGCGACCAAACCCCGGGCCTTGAGTCTCTGGGGC
>CAZFLF010000721.1:0-4328 GCA_964519825.1 uncultured Pirellulaceae bacterium
ATCGCATGAAAGCGAAACTCCAAAGGATCGATCCCTCCTTCCTCGTTCTGCATCGTGTTGCGATGAAAGCCGGTCGCGATCCGGTCGTCGAGCGTGGGATTCGGAAGCAGATCCCCGGCGAGTTGCTGGATAGTGAACCGGTCAAATGGAACGTCGGCATTCAAGGCTCTGACGACCCAGTCGCGAAAGGGCCAAATCGACCTCGGACGATCCTTCTCGTAACCGTTCGTATCCGCATAGCGGGCCAAGTCGAGCCAGCGCCGCGCCCAGCGTTCTCCATAGTGGTGTGAGCCAAGCAGCCGGTCGACCAAACGCTCGTATGCGTCGGGCCGGGGATCACGAACAAACTCGTCGGCCTCATCCGGCGTCGGTGGCACGCCGAGCAAGTCGAAGTAGAGTCGGCGAGCCAGCGTATAGCGGTCCGCCTCCGGCGAGGGCGCGAGCCCGTCTTTTTCGAGGTGCGCGAGTACAAACAGGTCGATTGGGTTGTGAGGCCAACTCGATGTGCGGACCGACGGCAGGGGAGGGGAGTGGGGCGCGCGGAACGACCAGTGTGCGAATTTCGCGGCCGCGGCATCACCCGACCAGGCATCCGGCCATTCGGCCCCTTCATCAACCCAACGTCTTAGAACCTTGATTTGTTCGGCGGTCAGTTGCTTCTTTCCCAGCGGCATTCGCTCGTCGTCGTCCGTCGTTTCCACCAGTTCGATCAATCGGCTGGTTTGGCTGGCCCCTGGACGAATGATTTCGCCACTCTCTCCGCCGCGCCTCGCGTCTTCTCGCCGATCGAGACGCAGCTTGCCTTCCTGCTTGTCCGGACCATGGCATTCGTAACATCGTTCCGCCAGCAAAGGTCGGATCTGAGTGCCAAAATCGACTCGCTCCGATTGGGCACACAAAGTGCGAGATTCGAGTTGATTGATGAGCGCTAAGGCGACTAGAAAAACTAGGCAGCGGCCAACGTTCGACATGGATGGGAGACTCCTTCGGACGAGTCGGTGAGCATCAGGCGTGGATTCCTAGTCTAACCGGCTGCTCCGAATCTTTCACCGGCGCAGTCAGGTACACTGACAGGTACACTGAATAGGACTCAGGTTTCACGCCAAGACGCCAAGACGCGAAGGAATGACAAGGAGGGGAACGGAATGACAGGTCAGGGAAGAAGGAAAACACTGAGTTTGAATGCTCTTCCTTGGCGGCTTTGCGGCTTGGCGTGAGCCTTTCGACATCACGCTGCCGATGATCAGACGAAGAATTTGACCTCGGCCACAAACGCCAACGATTTATTTCAGAGGATAATCGCGTGACAAATATGCAAAGAAGCTCACAGCAACCTGCACTTTGGCTAGGTCTGATTGCCGTGGTGGAATTACTCACTGTCTCGGGTTGCGCAATCGACTCGCAGCCATTGGACCGTCCACAAGCTACTGCAGAAACTCAGGAGAAAAACGCCGTGACAACTGAACTTGCTTCCAAGTCGTCGAAAACCGAATTGGCCACATTTGGCTCCGGTTGTTTTTGGTGCATCGAGGCGGTGTTTCAGCAAGTAGAAGGCGTGCTGAAGGTCGAATCAGGTTACTCTGGCGGCCACGTGGTGAATCCGACCTATCGAGAAGTCTGCAACGGCGAGACGGGGCATGCCGAGGTGTGCCAGCTCACCTATGACCCGGCAAAGATTAGCTTCGACGAGTTATTGGAAGTCTTTTGGAAGACCCACGACCCGACGACGCCCAATCAGCAAGGGCACGATATCGGTTCGCAGTATCGGTCGGCGGTCTTTTATCACAGCGACCAACAACGTGAGTTGGCGGAAAAGTATAAGCGCGAACTCGATTCCGCCCGTGCGTTTAATGCGCCGATTGTGACCGAGATCACGCCATTCAAGAAATTCTATAAAGCGGAAGACAATCACCAGAACTATTTCCTCGAGAATCCCAACGAGGGCTATTGCCGGGCGATCATTCAGCCGAAAGTGGAGAAGTTCCGCAAGGTCTTCGGGGCAAAGCTGAAGAAAGAAGGTTGAGCAATCATTGTTCTGATAGCTCAACTCGCCTGAGTTCAGTCATTCGTCGTGCGACACCGCGAGATTAGATTCAAGCTTCACACCGGGCAAGCTACGGCGGAACGGGGACTCCCGCCTAATTTACCGGCACTTTTCGCTTGATCCGTTTTGCCGAGCCTGCTACCGTTCCGCACCTTGCTATTCGGTGATCTTCTCTAAACGGGAATTGGCAGGGCATTTTCTCTACTCCAATCGAGAACTGTTCCCGCGATGACCGATTGTAGTATTGATATAGACTCGCAAGGCAGACTGGACTCGGTTTTAAAATAGAGGATGACGGGGCATGGCGACGATCCAAACGGTTCCATCGAACTGGTTGAACTGGATGGCTCGTTCGCGGGCTTGGATGTCGATTCTCCTGCTGACACCGGCCGGATTAGTGGCCGTTTTCTCAGTCCCTCATTTGGCGATCGACAGCTGGGGTGATTTGGTGTGCGAGAGTGCAGGTTGGTCGCTATTCATCTTGGGCGCGACGTTTCGGTGGTGGGCAACTCTGTATATCGGTGGACGAAAGTCCCACGAATTGGTGCGCCACGGACCTTATTCGATTTGTCGCAACCCACTCTATTTCGGTACGTGGCTGATGGCGATCGCGATTGCCTTCCTAATCCAGAGTTTGGTGTTTGGATCAATGTTGTTACTCGTGAGTGTATTTTATTTGGGGATCACAATTCCGACCGAGGAGCGGCTGTTGGCGCGCGAATACCCGCGCGAATTCCAGGAGTACAGCGCGCGGGTTCCGCGGCTCGTTCCCCGCTTCAGCCTGTATGAATCCCCCGCACTGATTGAAGTTCGAGTTGTCGGTCTGCGAGCTGAGTTTCTCCGCGCAATGCGTTGGGTGTGGATTCCGCTGGTTTGCAATTTCGTCAGCCATCTTCGGTCACAAGACTGGTGGCCGCATTGGATCGATTGCCCGTAATGTCCCGAGTTCGGACAAGAAAAAATCCAGCCTGGTCAAGCGCGACCAGGCTGGTATACCAAGTCGCCGTCACCTGCGACTGTGGTAAGGGTGCTTCCGTTGTAGTTTCGCTACGCTACAGCGCCGCGTCTCCGGTTTCGCCGGTGCGAATGCGTACGACCTGGGACAAGTCGGACACAAAGATTTTGCCGTCTCCGACCTGACCGCTGCGAGCGCCCGCGACAATGATGTCGATGATTTGTGTGGCAGCCGCATCGGCGCAGGTGATTTCGATCTTGATCTTCGGCACGAAGTCGACGTTGTATTCCGCGCCGCGATAGGTTTCCTTGTGCCCCTTCTGCCGGCCAAAGCCGCGCACCTCGGTGACGGTCATGCCGTGGAAGCCGGCCTTGACGAGTGAGTTCTTAAGTTCGTCGAGTTTGTGGTGACGGACGACTGCTTCTATCTTTTTCATGAAAGTTTCCTTGTTCGTGAATTGTGAAGGAAAACGGGGCGCGTCGGTATCGGCACCCGGTTCTCTATTAGGTTGTTATATGCGCTTGTGGAGTCACGTGACCCGAGTCCTGGTCGCCTGGAAACTTGCCGGATCAGTCCGCCCGGCCAATGGGCCCAAGCCCGAGGGCCGGACTGGATCCGGCACCTCGGAACTTGGACGTCTCCTGGCTAGGCGGAAGCCAGAGAGATTGCTTCTCCCGTAATGATTACATAAGGCGGTAGGCCATTTCGCCGTGTACCTTCACATCGAGTCCTTCTTCTTCGGTCGATTCATCGACGGTAAAGCCGATCGTCTTGTGAATCAGCAGTCCGAGGATGATCGTGCAGACGAAGGCGTAGATTCCTGTGGCCAAAATCCCCTGCAACTGCAGCGACAATTGGGAGGCGCCCCCCATCACCGGTCGCACGGCGAACCAGCCGACTAGCAGGGCCCCCAGCGCCCCGCCGGCACCGTGCACACCTACCACGTCGAGCGAGTCGTCGTACTTGATCTTCTGCTTCGCCAGCACCGCGAAAAAGCACACCACTCCGCCAATAAGGCCGATGATCAGCGCAGATCCAGGACTCACATGTCCCGCACACGGAGTGATCACCACGAGCCCGGCGACGATCCCGGAGCCAAGACCCAGGGCCGTCGGTTTTCCAGCGACGAGCCATTCAGCAAACATCCACGAGCCCCCAGCCGCGCTACCGGCAATGGCGGTCGCGGCGAAGGCCATCACAGCGACAGCTCCCGCAGTCGGCAAATAGTCCTTCCCATTGGCAATGGCCGAACCCGCGTTGAAGCCGAACCAGCCGACCATCAGCATGCCGGCACCCATCAGGCTCCACCCAATGCTGTGCGGCAGGAAT
>CAZFLF010000722.1:0-4327 GCA_964519825.1 uncultured Pirellulaceae bacterium
GATGCCCGCCCCATCATCACGGCGATCGAGCCGGCAGCGGCAGCGAGGGCGTAACACATCAGCACGGCCTGCCGCTCGGAGAACCCGAGGGCGACCAGACGGTGCGACGTGTCTTCGTGCCATTTCGCATCGCAGGAAAGATGTCGCCGATGCGTACGGACAAGGCCATGACCGACGATCGCAAGCTGGAAAAGCTCGGATTCACTAAATACGTCAAAGCCAGCGACGGCAAATACGAGAAGGTCGTCGGCAAAGGCCCTGACATGTTGAAGAAGGGTTGAGGGTCTAGGGTCGAGAGTCGAGGGCCAGAAAAAACAAGTCTGAATTCTGGCACTCAACCCTCCACACTCGACTTTTTACTCATCTTCCAGCTGCAGGTCGGCCTCGGTAACGATCGTTAGGCCTTTTGCGTTGAGCGTCTCCATTGCCATTTCGATATTGTCCACCATGAGTGCCACGGCCGGGCGACCCCGTGGACGTACCAGTAGTGGATGCGCTTGCACGATGTTCACTTCCGCTTGCAGCAACGCCGTGCAAACCTGCAGCAGCGGTTGATGCCCCACCGGAAGTTCAATTCCGACCAGATCTGATTCGATCATGGCCAGGCCGGCTCGTTCTAGAATCTCACGGCCTTGCTCCGGATGGCTCAGCACTAACCGCACAAAAGCGCATTCGGTGGCATCGTTGATGGAGAGGGCCACAATCTTGACCTTGCTCCCTTCAAATCGCCGCACAACTTCCAATAGTTGCCCCACTCGGTTCTCGAGGAAAACGGTGAACTGCCGCAGGGTCGGAAAATTCCGCCCGCGCATGGTGCTGTATTCAATCTCCGTTCCGTCTCCGATACTCATCGACGCCGCGCCTCCGCATTGCCGTCAGGAATACTCGGCTCTGTTCCAAAAAGTCGTACGATGGCCTGCCAAGGCCGTCGCCAATTCACACAAGCCGGCCCGGAACGGCCTTGGAAGGCCATCCTACAAAGGCCAATGCCGCTTTTGAAACAGGGCTCGCACATTTGATACGGTAGACGGAGTGAATATACGGGGGGGGGGAAATGCGGTCAACGCACAGCCGGTCACGGGCGGGGGGGCGGACGGACCAAACGCTGCTCAATCACAGACAGAATTCCGCGGGCCACCGATTCCTTGGACCCTTGGAATGACGCGACAACTTGGCCCGATTTGTCTAGCATTTCGACGGCATTATCTCGGGCGTCCATAGCCTGAGGGCCGTTCAGGACAATCAGATCGCAACTTTTCCGTTGCAGCTTGGACAACGCACGAAATCGCTGGTCTTCGGTCTCGAGTGCGAATCCGACCAGCCACTGGTCCGGTTTCTTGGAGGCTCCTAACGTCGCGACGACGTCGGGCGTTTCGACTAGCTGCAGCGTCAACGGTTCGCCGGTCTTGGAGATCTTCGCCGTGGCAACTCGCACCGGCCGATAATCGCACGGTGCCGCAGCGCCAATTAACCCATCACAGTCGGGGAACACCCGGCGACAGGCCTCCAGCAGGTCTTCTGTGGATGTTACCGCGACGACCTCGGCGGCAGACGGATAAGCCAGATTCACCGGTCCGGACACGACGACCACATCGTGGCCCAGCGCCAGCGCGGCTTCGGCCAAAGCGCAGCCCATGCGGCCGCTGGAGGCATTTGTCAAATAACGCACCGGGTCAAGATACTGCCGTGTTGGACCGGAGGTAATCAGAATGCGCGCCATGCGGAACAGAATCCTGACCAATATTACGAAATCCAAAGTGCAAAGTGAGAAGTGCAAAACGGAGAACATTGTCCGTCAGGTCCGCGAGCACTTTACACTTTGCACTTCTCACTTCTCACTTTGCACTCTCCGCCGGCATTGGCTTGATTCTTGGTGACGCCTCAGCTGAGAACTCGCGCACTACTGGGCCAATTGGGCCAACCGCTGCTGGATGGCACTGAAGATTCGTTCCTGCGACGCCATGCGGCCCATCCCTTTTTGGCGGCAGCTCAACCAACCGTCCTCGGGATCGATCAGCTGCACGCCGTCTTCGCGCAGCTGCTTCACGTTTCGCTGGACGGCTGACTTCTCCCACATTTCACAGTTCATCGCGGGAGCCATCAGAATCGGTCCGCGAAAACAGAGATACAAAGTGGACAGCAAATCATCGGAGACGCCGTGTGATGACTTGGCAAGAAAGTTCGCGGTGGCCGGTGCGACACAAAGCAATTGGGCGCGCTGGGCCAAGGTGATATGCGCGCCAAGCGGGTACTGCTCGTCTTCGAAGACTTCCGTGGCGACCGGGCGGCCGGTCAAAGCGGCAAATGTGGCTCGGCCGACAAACTGCTCCGCCGCCGCGGTCATGGCGACCGTCACATTGAACTCCGCCTGCACTAACTGGCTGACGAGCGCCGCGGTCTTGTAGGCCGCGATTCCACCCGAAACGCCAATCAGCACTTCGCGACCGTTCATAAATTAAGCGGGTTGATCTCCGGACCGGTATGGCCCTGCAGATCGCCGGTGATCCGCACTTCATTCGAAGAATCGAGAAAGATTTTATCCTGCAGAATTTCCTGCAATACGATTTTCATCTTGTCGGTGGACTTGGCATCCACGAGCGGCCGACTTCCGCCGTTGAGCTGGACTAGTCGCTTCTGGATTAACGTCGACAATTTGAACCGCCCACCAACCTTGTTGACGATTCCCTCTTCTTTCAATTCTTCGTACATGGACCGCTTGCTCCGTAGGATTGCAGTATCTCGCAGATTTCCCGCACCGCTTCCGGGATAGTGCGGTTGATGACTTCGTGCCGGTAACGTTGGTTGAACGTTAGTTCACGTGTGGCAACTTCCAAGCGACGACGAATCGAGTCCTCGGTTTCTGTGCCGCGCGCCCGTAACCGCCGCTCTAATTCCTCGATACCGCCAGGATGCAGAAAAATCGTGACAACGTCGGGTTGCTGGGCCAATACCGACATTGCACCTTCAACGTCAATTTCTAAAAGTACCCATTTCCCCGCCAGAAGACCAGCGGACACAGCACTGTGGAGCGTGCCATACCAGTCCCCGCGCCCAAAAACTTCCGCGCATTCCAGGAAGTCGCCAGCGGATTTCTTGCGGGCAAACTCTTCGCGGGTGAGGAAATGATAGTCAATTCCGTCCCGTTCTCCAGGGCGAGGTGACCGGGTTGTCGCTGAGACGCTGAGTTCCAGCGGCAGGGGGCAGGCGGTAAGCAACTGTTTGACCACAGTCGACTTGCCGGCCCCCGACGGGCCGGAAATGATCACCAGCTTACCCTCGTTTGTGCTCATGTCACTCGACGTTTTGGATCATTTCCCGAACTCGCTCGATCGCGGTCTTAATCTCGATGACGTGTCGAGCGATCACCGCGTCGTTCGACTTGGAGCCAATGGTGTTGGCCTCGCGAAACATTTCCTGCGTGACGAATTCCAGTTTGCGACCGTTGCTTTCGGATGACGTCATGATTGCCAGAAATTGTTCCAGGTGGCTGCGCAATCGGACCGTCTCCTCCGAGATGTCCGAGCGTTCGGCAAACAGCCCGACTTCGCGAACTACATCCGCCGTTTGTACCGACACGCCTAATTCAGACAGCAATTTGCTGAGCCGGTCCATGAGCCGCACGCGATAGGCATCTACGACCCGCGGCGCCGACTTCTCAACTGATTCCAGTTCGCGCGCAATCGTGGCACAGTTCTCCTCCAGGTCGACGGCCATCGCGCGTCCTTCGTCCTGACGCATGCGTGCCAATCCATCGAGCGCCTGCTGGATCGTTCGTTCAATCAGCGGCCAATCGGTATCGGCACACTGGCTGCCAGCGATCTGTTCATTGACGACACCGGGCAAAGTTAGCAGCAATTCGAGTCTCACGTCCGCATCAATACCCAACTCCGTTCCCAACATTCGGAGTTGTTTGTAATAGCTCGCCAATGCGGTGTCGTTGAGCCGATAGTTTTCCGGGGAAGATTCCCGTTCAATGCGCAGATCAAGTTGCACGGTCCCGCGCCGAATCGACTGTCGAATCAACTCGTCGATGCGCGATTCGAGCGAGGCATAACCATCGGTCGACCGGAGAGAAAGCTTGTAATAGCGGTTGTTGACGGTTCGCAGCTCCACAGTGACGACAACGCCACCCTGCTGCGTACGTCCCGCGCCGTGGCCAGTCATGCTGAGCAACAAGGCCAGGGTGCTCCTACTTTTTTTCGGGATTGGCGGAGGGTGGGACAGAAGGCGTTATCGGAGCGCTGGCCGTGGGCGCGGCTGCGGAAGATGGCGCCCCGGGAGCTAGCGGCTCTCGAGCTGGCGCCTCTCCAGCTGGCGCCCCACCAGC
>CAZFLF010000723.1:0-4326 GCA_964519825.1 uncultured Pirellulaceae bacterium
CGCCCACCACATGCGGTTGGAAATGGCTCAAAGCAAGCTCTCGAAGGAACGCTCCTAAGAGAGCAATCCTAAGTGAGCAATCAAAGTGCCAATCCGGACCGCTTATGAAACAAGAGGACACCGCGACATCGGTTTCGAACGATCGCGTTATAGGTAGTAGATTGACTAGGTTACGTCAATAGCCGGGACTGGCGCGAACTCACCACCCAGGACGACCGAACTGTCCCAGCCGAGCCATCGCTCAAGCACCGTGGCATACACCTGGCGGAAGTCGGTGTGGAATTTCAAGTCCCCGTCATCCAAGTCGGTGAGACTCGGATGCCGGCCTACCAGCCCTGGTTTGACGCGCGTTCCAGCCAGGAACATCGGTGCCGCGGCACCATGATCGGTCCCTTCGCTCGCATTTTCTTGCACGCGGCGACCAAACTCGCTGAAGCACATGACCATTACGCGATCCGCGTGGCCTTGATGGGTGACGTCATCCAGAAACGCTTGCATGGATCCGCCGGCTTGCTGCCACAAAGCGGTGTGAGCCGCGGCTTGTTGCGAGTGGGTGTCGAAGCCGTCCAATTCCAGGTAATAGACTCGCGTGCTCAGACCGGCCGCAATCAATTGTGCGACCGTTTTGAATTTGCTCGCCAAACCGTTGTCGGGGTACTTCACGGGCGTTTGATAGTCGCGCAGCGCGGCTGCGATCCGGTCGCTGTCCGTGAGCGCCGACGAAGTGCTGGTTTGCAGGAAGCCGAGCAAGTCGTCATCGGTCGAACGCGGCCGGCCCGCCAGATCCCGAATCGCTCCCAATAGCGCGGGATCCCCGCTGTCTTGCAGGCGGAATTTTTCTGGCGAGCTAATCGAGGGGACGCGAACTTTCTCGGCGATGAGAGCCAGCGGCTGCTTTTCGCTGCCGAGATGTAGGCCGGGAGTATCGATCTTGGCCAGCGAATTAGCCCTGCCATCGAAATAGCGGCCGAGCCAGCCGGATGTGCGCGGGCCCCCCTTCCGTTGACACGTGTGCCAGATGTCCATGGATTCGAAGTGCGACCGATTCGGCTGCTCATAGCCGACACCTTGAACAATCGAGAGTCGGCCCGCTTCGAGCAGATTCGCCAACCCGCGTGCGGCGGGGTGAAAACCCAGTTGATCGTCGATCTTGAGGACATCCTTGGCCGCGACCGCCAGTTTCGGACGCGCGCGTCGGTAAGCATCGTCGGTAAACGGCACAACGGTATTCAATCCATCGTTGCCGCCGGTGAGTTGCAGCACGACCAGAATCGTCTCACCCTTCGATCCCGCTTCCGCGGCGGCGGCCTCGCGCCAAAATGCCGGCATTTGCGCGCCGATGGAAATCACCGTCGCAGACTGGGCGACGGAACGCAGGAAATCTCTTCGATTGGTAAGCATGACTTTTAGTTCCGATGGACAGGGTTCCGTATTCGGGCTTGTTTCCGTCTTCGACTTTCAACCCAATTGAAATTCGGGCAGAGCAACCAGGGCCAACAGCAATTCCGCCGACGCTCGCGAGCGGTCCTTCACATCCTTCTCCAATTGCAGGAGCCGCTCACGAACCGGGGCACTCAACGGGAATACAACCAGCAACTCGTCCAGCATGTCGACGAGTTTCGTGGGGGAATTGATTTCAAGTTTCGCCAAGTACTCCGGCAGCTTCCCGCCACCGAAGCGGGTTTTTTCGTCGGCTAATAGTCGTCCGACAAGATTGGTGCGGGAGAGGATCGTCGACGAGTTAATCCAGGAGCGACCCCCGTCCCAGCCTTTGACGTTGGGCGGATAAAACAACCCTTGTCCGACTTGTTGCAAGTCGTTGGTGAGCTGCTGCGTATTCGTCGATCCGTCCAGCGACCGCAGCAACCCGACCGCGAGATCAACTGGCGAACGAACTTTGCGGCCGACCGCGAATCCGGAGAAGAAGAGCTGACTGCCGAGCATCCGCTCGACGACGCGGCCGATCTTCCAGCCGTGTTCGCTCAAGTCCCGGGCAAGTGGATCGATGAGTGCCGTCGGCGGCGCCGGCTCGTCGCAAATCAGAGCGCGAAACAACTTCGACACAATGAATCGCGGCGCTTGCGGCTGGTCGACAATCCAATCGATGGCGGAGCCGTCCGGGAATTGATTGGACTTCCCCAAGATGTTCTTTTCGCCGTCGTCATGTTGAAATCGATTGAAGCGGAATCGGCCCTGCTTGATCTCCCAACCGGTGAAGCATCGCGCCAGCTCCTGCACGTCCTTCTCCGTGTAATTCCCTTCACCCAGGCAAAACAACTCCATCAACTCCCGGGCGTAGTTTTCGTTCGGATGGAGCTTGCGATTGGTCACTGAGTCGAGATAGATCAACATCGCGGCATCCCGCGAAATGTCCTGAACGAGTTGCCGGAAGTCCCCAAGCGCATGACGGCGAAGCAACCGATTTTGGTCCAGCATGGCCGCCGCGTCGGTGACCTTGTCCGCGCTCGTTGCGAAGTGCCCGTGCCAAACCACGGTCAGGCGTTCGGTCAGCGGCTGCCGCGAATGCAACAGAACATAGACCCACCAGGCCGCCAACTGACGCGGATCGCCGGTGGCGAGGAGCGTTTGGGCCAGCGTATCGCTTGCCCGCTGGTCTTCGGCGGTTTCCGTCCCGCCGCGAACAAGTTTTCCAACAACCTCCTCGGGGGACTGTTTGATCGCTTCCGCAATCTGCGCCACATTGGCTCCGAACGCGGCCCGGCGAAATAGATGCGCCGCCAGACGCTTCGTCCACGGTTGATCGTTGGTCGGGACATACGGCTGCCAAGCCCACGCCGGATCAACGTTTTCAAGCGATTTGTTGTTCATAAGGTTCGCAATTCACTTCTGCGCGCCGTCTACGGACACTGACAGCGAGAGTTTGAGTTCTCGCTCGGTCGTGCCGAGCTGTAGCGATGCCGCGTTGAGCCAACCGACGAGTTCCAGCAGCATATCGATCGCCTTTTCTGCTTCCTCCTTGGTGTGTCCTTCCTGCAACATATTTTGTGCGACGAGTTGTCCGCGATTGTCCGACAGTGCGGTACGCACCAAATCGAAATTCAGCTTCAATTCGGTATTCACCAGTCCCGTATTCACCGCAGGCTGGCCCGCCGTCTGCGTGCCCGCATCTTCCGTCGGCACAGCAGTCGCCAACTCACGGGCGAGGTCCTTGGTACTGGCGATTACGATTCGCTCACCGGCAAAGGCCACCGACGGCGAAAAATTATAGTGCAACCGCAGGCCAGTCGGATCCTTTTGCTTGGCATCCATCAGATAGTTTGATGTGATCAACTGCACGTTGCCGGTTTTTTCCATGTCGAGCTCCAATTGCGGCTGGCCGTTCATCGCGCCGACGATATTGAGAAACCCGATCAGGCTTTGGAATGTGCGCCGCAATTCCGGTTGCATTTTCTCCGGGTCTTTGAGTTGAAACACGAACGAGAAGGCTGGCAACTTAATCGCGGGCTGAGGCTTTCCTTCCGCGAACTCCTGGCGCGCGACGATGAGTCGCATTTCGGGAGCGAACGATCCTAAGATGTCCTCGCCGAAATCCTTTCCGCCAAACAGCGTCGACAAGTTGCTGTCGGCCTTCGCCAGTTCCTCGTTGGCATTTTCGTCGAATAGGTCACCGGCTCGCAGCCACATGCCGGAGATGTCGCGATAAGCTCGTAACGAAAGGAGTGTGTTTTTGGTATTCACGGCTGGCGGCGCGGCGCCCGTCCCGTTGCGACCAAAATAATACTCGCGAGTTTCACCGGCCCAGGCCCGGTCGTGGGGCGCGGTGAATGCGAGTGTCGCTTGTTGTCCTTCGGCGGTGAGAGTCGCCGTTAGGAACGGTGTGTGCTGCAACGTGCTCAGGATTCCTCCGAACAAGACTTCGGCCAGCGCGTTTTCGGACCGGCCGGCGTACAACTTCTTAGCAACTCCGGCATCGCGCAACGCCGCGGAGTTGAACCAGCCCCATGCCAAGGCGTTAGTCGCCGCTCCCGCGCGAGACTTGATAAACGCTTCACTCGTCGCCAGCGTGGCGGTCGGATGATCGAGATGGCAGTCGACGATCCATTTTGTCAGGTCGCCTTTGTTGCTCAATACCATCCAGCGCCCGACCACCGTGACATTGTTTTTGTCGATGCCGTACGCTTTGAAGCCACGGTATTCAACCGTTTTCACCGGGTCGGGATTTCCTTTGCTGGTCGCATCGAGCTTGGCGAGGTTGGCCAGCATCTCAAGCAACTTGCCCTGAGTCGTGTCGTCCTGTGCGCGGAGCAATACCACGAACCCTTCGGTCTTGGCATCGATGGCCGCCACCGCGCCTCCGCCGATCGC
>CAZFLF010000724.1:0-4324 GCA_964519825.1 uncultured Pirellulaceae bacterium
CCTCGTCGCCGAAGCGGCGGAACAGCGGGATCGTACGCAGATCGTCGACGCGCGATTTACTGGCATCGCCGATCTCAACCTAAAGCTGCGCGCCAGTTTTGGCGGCAACGCGGATTTCCCGAGCATCTCGGCTGACTTGAATCTCGATTGGGAATTCGCCAACGCATCGACCGAAGGTTCGGCAGCGACATTTGGCGGCGTCCCACGCATATCGCTGAGCCATGTGATGGTCGATGCGGGCCAGGCGATTTCGAAGCTGCTGGGACCGATACTTGAAACAATCGACGACATTCTCGACCCATTTAAGCCGGTGCTTGATTTTCTGAATGCTCCGTTGCCACTTGTCTCCGATCTGATCGGCAGCCCGTTTACACTGTTGGATCTGGCCGAAAAACTTTCCGTCCAGGATCCCGACACGGCTGGCCAGATTCATCAGGCGAAGGTGTTCGTCGAAATGGCGGCGCAACTGGCGGACCTGGCGGCGGGTGCGAAATCGACGGGCAGCGTGGCGATCGATATCGGCAATTTTGCCATTGCTGGAAGCGGTGGCGTGCCGGGACTTGACGTCCGCAACACCGCCCTGGCTTCGATACCGGATACCGCTCTGGGCCAAATTTCCGGTATCCTGGCCAAGATTCCGGTAGTGGGCGAGGTCGCCGAGTATCTCATTGCGGCTAACACCTTAGAAAGTGAATCCGGCGGTTTTTCGTTCCCGCTTCTGGACAACCCACTGACGATCATCCAGGCATTGCTGGGAGGAAATCCAGAAGACATCGTGTTCTTCGCGTACCAGACGCCCAAGTTAGAGGTCGAGGCCTCGCTGGAAGTGCAGTTTCCGATCTTCCCGCCGTTTCTGACGGCGTACTTGTATGGTGGGATCACCGCCGCGGCGCAGTTTGGTTTTGGCTATGACGCTTCAGGTCTGGCCAAATTTGTCGAATCGGGCGATGCGGAGGAAATCTTGGATGGCATTTTTGTGTCGGATCGCAAAAATGCCGACGGCACCGGGCCGGACGTAGCCGAAGCGACTCTTTCCGGCGCCATCGAGCTGGGTGCGTTTGCGGGTGTCCGCGCCGGCCCCGTCGACATTTCGGCTGGAGCCGCGGGAGGCATTTACGCCACTGTCAACGCAAATCTGAACGACCCAAACAATAGCGGTCGTGTCCATCCGTCGGAGTTCGCAGCCCTGATCGACCAAGGTTTTGAATGTCTGATCGATTTAAACGGTGAAGTCAAAGTCGCCGCGTCGATTTTCGTGACCGTGGAAGCCCTCGGCCTCACAGTCTTAGATGAAGAGCTCGAGTTCGCCAAAGCGACACTGCTCGAATTCAGCCACCATTGCGAAGCGCCGAGCATTGACCCCGGCCTGGGATCGCTGAATGGCGGTGTGCTGACCCTGTTATTCGATCAGAACGGCGACGACGCCTACCGTGTGCAGGGTGGCGAAAATGGCAGCATTATCGTGAAGGCTCGCGACAAACAGCAAATCTTCAACGGAGTCACGCAAATCGTCGGTGATGCCGGTCGCGGGAATGATTCGATTCAGATTGCGGTAACCATCAACCTGCCAGTGAATTTAAGCGGTGGCGAAGGCGATGACGTCTTTACGCTCGGTTCCGGTCCAGCAACGGTTCACGGCAACGCGGGCAACGACACCATCAAAGTAACTGTCACCAGCAACGTCATGCTTTTATTCGGCGATGACGGAGATGACATACTGATCGGCGGACTGGCGGGCGATGAACTGCGTGGCGGATCCGGCCGCGACACACTTCGTGGCGGGTTGGGCAACGACCGCCTTTACGGTGATGAAGACGACGATGACCTGTTCGGCGGAGTTGGCGACGATGTGATTGAAGGGAACGATGGAAATGACAAGTTGTGGGGCGAGTCGGGCAATGACCGGCTGCTCGGCGGCAAAGGCGGCGACCGTGTGGATGGAGCCGCCGGAGACGATGAACTCCACGGCAACGAAGGGGACGACATCCTGGACGGAGGCGACGGCGTCGACCGGATGTTTGGTGGCCTGGCCAATGACTCTTTGAACGGCGGTCTCGGCAATGACATCCTCGAGGGGAACGAGGGGGACGATTTCTTGGACGGTGGCCGGCACAATGACGCGGTCCGCGGCGGCGACGGCAACGACCTGATCCACGGCGGATTAGGCAGTGACACAATCTTCGGCGAAAAAGGTAACGATCGGATTTTTGCGGGATTGTCCGAAGCCGGAGGCGACGCCAACTCGATCCACTTCATCGATGCCGGTGAAGGTTTCGACCTTGTGTATGGCGACATCGGTCCCGATGTCATCGTCGGCGGAAATGACGACGATCAAATTTTTGGTCTGGCCGGCGATGACGTGATTGATGCCGGTTTGGGGAACGATCGCATCGTGGGAGGCGCGGGGAGCGATCGGATTATCGGCGGCTGGGGCCGTGACCTGATTCATGCCGGAATCACGTCGGCCGGCGGCGGTTCCGCCAGCGATCGGAATACCGTCTTCGGTGATGCGGAAACTGGCTCGCCCCCGGCTGGTAGTACGACGACCACTCAGGCCGATGTGATCTATGGCGACGTCGGTGACGATACGATCTCCGCTGGTTTAGGCGAGGATGAGATCTACGGTTTGGCGGGAAGCGACTTCATCGTCGGAGGTCCTCAGTCCGACCTGATTTACGCAGGAGTGAACGAGTTGGGTGGCGGAGCGACCACCGACGTCAACACGGTCTATGGTGACAGCCAAGCTGGTAGCGAAACGGGCGAAGGCCATTCCGATCGCATTTTTGGCGACATCGGTCCCGATACGATCTACGCCGGAACCAGCGCCGACTTCGTTTATTCCCTGGCCGGTGTCGACGTCGTGTATGCCGGCGAGGGGCACGACTTTGTTGATTCGGGTGCCGGCAATGACACCGTCTACGGCGAAAAAGGAAATGACACGCTGCTCGCAGGTAGCGGAAACGACCTGATATTTGCCGGCGCCGGCAATGACGACGTCCAGGGAATGATGGGCGACGACTTCCTGGTGGGCGGAACCGGGGACGACGTGATCAGTGGCGGCAACGACTCCGACGTGATCTGGGGTGGCAGCGAAGTGATCGGTTCCGATGTGTTCAGTCGCAACGAAACGGCGCTCACTTTCCCAACCAACTTTCCAGGCCAAACCTGGAGTATTACCTCCGGGATGCGCCGGTTGGTTCCCGCGGCGCTGGCTGGTCTGTCCGTGGAGGGCCAAGCTGACGACGGTCACGACCGCATCACTGGCAATGCTGGAATCGACTGGATGTTCGGAGGTGGTGGCAATGACGACCTCGACGGCGGCGCCGATGAAGACTACGTCGACGGCGGTTCCGGTGGCGACTTCGTACATGGTGGAGTTGGTGATGACACTCTGCGAGGTGGCTCGAACGATGATGTCATTCGCGGCGATGCCGGCATCGACCAGCTGTTTGGCGACGGTGGTGTAGACCATCTGTTCGGCGATGGCGGCACGGGCACCGGACGGACGCAATTGTTGGTCGGGCAGCGCTTGTTCGGCGGCGACGGCATCGACTATTTGTACGGTTTTTCCTTCAGCACGCTCGTGGCGGACGTCGCGTTGGAAAAAGGACTCGCAGGAGACGAACTTCACGGCGGCGCCGGCGGCGACACTGTCTACGGCGGCATTCGTAGCGATGTCATCTACGGCGATTCCGGCAACGAGACGATTCAAGGGGACGGCGTGATTGGTCCCAATTACGCCGACAACGGCAAAAAGTCTCTGATCGGTGGTAACGACGTGATTTATGGGGGCAGCGGTGAGGACAAACTGTACGGCGGCGGTGGCAATGACACGCTGTGGGGCGGCTTCGATTCCGATTGGCTCGAAGGGCAAATCGGCAGCGACGTGCTGTACGGCGGATCGGGAATCGACATGCTGCTGTTGGATACCGACATCCAATACGCCAATCCCATCTACGCCCCTTTCGCTTCCACGAATCCGGAAGTATTCGACGGCCACCGAGGGAATATCGCACCGAGCGACACGCCTGACGATAACGCCACCGATATCCTGTTAATCGAGGGAACCGACCAGGGAGATTCAATCCGGCTCGGCCAGGTCAACTTTACGATTGCGGGTAGCTCTCGCACCGGCACGCGCCTGGCGATCGACTACAACGGCCGCTTCATGACGGCTGACTGGCGCGATTTCTTCGACACGACCGATGCGAATGGCCGGCCACTAGTCGAACAGGTTCGCATTTCGGGCTTGGGCCGCGATGACGAGATTCAGTTCGTTTCCGAAAACACCACGGTCACCGGCGGTGTGACGATTCAACCATTG